>DAIMJK010000047.1:0-14632 GCA_036722245.1 Lysobacterales bacterium | reverse complement strand
AGGTCCGCAACATCCGATCCACCCACCGCAACAACGGCGGCAATTGCTCCGGCTGGTACTCCGGCGGCGAATCGGCGGCCGTAGTCGCAGGCGCGGGGCGTGCCTTCGGCGGCAGGTAGCGGTTGACCGGTTGGTAGCCGAGTTCGGGCAGCAGATCGACGCTGCCGCGCTTTGCCGCGTAGCGCGAAGCCTCGCTGTCCGGGTCGGCCAGGTCGCCGAAAAGCCGGGCGCGGGTCGGGCAGGCCATCACGCAGGCCGGTTGACGGTCGATTTCGGCCAGGTTCTCATCGTAGATTCGGTCCACGCACAGGGTGCATTTCTTCATGACCCCTTCGATCGCGCTGAATTCGCGTGCGCCGTAGGGGCAGGCCCAGGCGCAAAGCTGGCAGCCGATACATTTGGACTCGTCGACCAGCACGATGCCGTCGGCGGCGCGCTTGTGGCTGGCGCCGGTCGGACAGACGGTGACGCAGACTGCGTTCTCGCAATGCAGGCAGGAGCGCGGAAAGTGCAGCGTCAAGGGCGCGCCCTGGTCCTCTGGCCGCTCGGCGGTGTAGCTGTGGATGCGGTTGAACCAGATTCCTTCCGGCTTGCCGCCGTAGGGCTGCTCGTCAGTCAGCGGCGCGGCCATGCCGCCCGCGTTCCAGCTCTTGCATGCCACCGCGCAGGCGTGACAGCCGACACAGAGATCCAGATCAATCACCAGGCCGAGGCGACGGGCGGTGGTTTCAGGCAAGTCGGTCATCAGTCCGGGGTCTCTTTCGCTGCATGGCTTCGATTGCTTCAGGGTGCAATGCGCCGTTTCACCGTCCATGGTACCGATCCGACCCGCAGCCTCCGGGAGAGTGCGCTCCCGAGGGCTGCGGGCGGTCGGATCGATGACGGGCTGACGCTGTCCGCTCGGCGCGCCTGTGTCAGGCGGGCGGACTGGCGTCGGCACGGAACTCCGATTCCGGCTCAGAAACTCAATACTTGATGCAAACGTTCTTGGCTTCGGTGAAGAAACGCATCGCGTCCACACCGCCTTCGCGGCCCAGGCCCGAGTCCTTAATCCCCCCAAAGGGCGTGCGCAAGTCGCGCAGCATCCAGCAATTTATCCAGACTATCCCCGACTGCAGCGCCGCGGCCACCCTGTGCGCGCGTTGCAGGTCCCCTGTCCAGACACTCATCGCCAACCCGTAGCGGGTGCCGTTGGCGAAATGCAGTGCCTGTGTCTCATCATCGAACGGCAAAAGGCTCACCAGGGGGCCAAAGATCTCTTCCTGATTGACCCGACAGTCGAACGGCAGTTGATCGAAGACTGTAGGCGCAAGATACCAGCCTTGATCGAAGGGTGCTGGCAATTCGACCCGCTCACCGCCGCAGAGCAGTCGGCCGCCTTCCTCGTGGGCCAACGTGATGTACGACTCCACCTTGGCCAGATGCTCGGCCGACACCAGCGCGCCCAGGTCGGTGTCCTCGGATGACGGGTCGCCGACCTTGAGGGTGCGCACACGCTCCACGAAGGCCTCGCGGAAGCGCGGCAGGATCGAACGCTCGACCAGGATGCGCGAGTTGCACAGGCAGATCTGGCCCTGGTTGCTGAAGGCGCCGCGGACGCACTCGCGCACCGCCAGGTCCATGTCGGCATCAGCGAACACGATCGCTGCGTTCTTGCCGCCCATCTCCAGCGACAGCTTCTTGAACTGCTCGGCGCAGCGCAGCGCGATCTGCGCGCCGGTGGCGGTGCTGCCGGTGAAAGAGACCGCCTTGATCTGGCGATGGGCGATGAGCGCTGCGCCGCAGCGCGCGCCCTGGCCGTGGATGATGTTCAGCACGCCGGGCGGCAGACCGACGGCGCTGGCCGCTTCGGCCAGCAAAAGCGCGGTGGCCGGAGTGACTTCCGAGGGTTTGGCCACGACCGTGTTGCCAGCCGCCAGCGCCGGGGCGATCTTCCAGCTGAGCAGGTACAGCGGCAGGTTCCACGGGCTGATGCAGGCGACCGCGCCGAGTGGCTGGCGCAGTGTGTAGTTCAGACCGGTCGCCGGATCGGCATGGCATTCGCTGGCATACAACTCGGCTTGACTGGCGAAGAAGCGGAAGTTGCTGATCGCCCTGGGGATGTCGACCGTGCGCGCCAGCCGCAGCGGCTTGCCGCTGTCGCGGCTCTCGGCGGCGGCGAATTCGTCCAGCCGCGCTTCGATATGGTCGGCCAGCTTGCGCAGGTAGCTCGCGCGCTCGGCGGCGCTGCTATTGCCCCAGGACGCAGCGGCGCGCACCGCCGCCTTGACCGCCAGATCGACATCGATCTCGCCGGAATCCTGCAGCTTGGCGTAGATCGCGCCGGTGGCCGGCTCGTACACGGGCAGCCAGCAGGCGTTGGCGCCATCCTGAAACTCGCCATCGATGTAGTTGTGCCAGCGCTTCATCGTCCTGAACTCAGAGCGACTGGGTGCGGCCGCCATCGACCGGCAGGTTGATGCCGTTGATATAGCTGGCGGCCGGCGAGGCGAGGAAGGCAACGGCGGCGGCGATCTCTTCGGCGCGACCGAAGCGGCCGGCCGGGACGCTGGCGCGCATCTGGGCAGCGATTTCCTCGCGCTCGCAATCGGCGCTGCGGGCGCGGCCGGCAATGATGCTGTCCAGCCGGTCGGTTTCGGTAAAGCCGGGCAGCACGTTGTTGACCGTGATGCCGTCGGCGGCCAGTTCGGTGGCGAGCGTCTTGGCCCAGCTGGCGACTGCCCAACGGATCGAATTTGACACCCCCAGGCCGCGGATAGGTTCCTTGACCGAGGTCGAGATGATATTGATCAAGCGCCCGTAGCCGGCCGCACGCATGCCCGGCAGGCAGGCCTGCAGCAGCACCTGACCGGCCACGACATGGGCCTCGAAGGCGCGTCGGTAGGCGTCCGGATCGGCCTGGTGGGCCGGACCTGGGGGTGGACCGCCGCCATTGTGGATCAGGATCTGCACCGGACTGTCATTGAGCCGTTGTGACAGCGGCCCGATCAGCGCTTCGGGTTCGCTCAGGTCCAGCGCCAGGATGGCATGCTCGCCCTTGGCCGGGGCTGGCAGCTCGGCCAGCACCGAACGCAGCACCTCCTCGCGCCGCGCCAGCAGCGTCACCTGCGCACCGCATTCGGCCAGCGCGACCGCGCAGGCTCGGCCGATGCCCTGACTGGCACCTCCAACCAGTGCATGGCGCCCGGCAAGGGACAGATCCAGACTCATTGCGCGTACTCCTCGGAGAACATGGCTTCAACTTGGTGCACACGAAACTGGGACCGCGAAGCCGCTCTTGCCCTTACTGGGCCCTGTGCCCTGGGCCCTGGGCCCTCAATCCAACATCGCTGACTCACCGCTTCGTTCACCTCTGACCCCACCCGGGCTAAAAATCGGCATTTCCAGGCGTGCGCGGATACGCAATCACATCGCGCACATTGGCCATGCCGGACAGGTAGGCAATCAGGCGCTCAAATCCCAGGCCAAAGCCAGCGTGCGGCACCGTGCCGTAGCGGCGCAGATCGCGATACCACTGGTAGTGATCGGGTTCGATGTTGAACTGGCGCATGCGGCGATCGAGCTGGTCCAGACGCTCTTCGCGCTGCGAGCCACCGATGATCTCGCCGATGCCCGGTGCCAGCACGTCCATCGCAGCGACCGTGCGCTCATCGTCATTCAAACGCATGTAGAAGGCCTTGATCTTCTCCGGATAGTTCATGACGACCACCGGCCGGCCGACATGTTCCTCGGTCAGATAGCGTTCGTGTTCGGTCTGCAGGTCGGTGCCCCAGCTGACCAGATACTCGAAATGCTTGCCGGAGCGCTGCAGGATCTCGACCGCCTCGGAATACTCCATCCGGACGAATTCCTGCTCGGCCAGTCCCTGCAGCCGTGCGATCAGCCCCTTGTCGCTGCGCTCTGCAAGGAAGGCCAGATCGGCCTCGCAGCGATCGAGCACGGAGCGGATCACGTGCTTGAGCAGAGCTTCGGCCAGGTCGGCATCTGCGGCCAGATCGGCGAAGGCAATCTCCGGCTCGATCATCCAGAACTCGGCCAGATGGCGGGTGGTGTTGGAATTCTCGGCGCGGAAGGTCGGGCCGAAGGTGTATACCTTCGATAGCGCAAGGCAGTAGGCCTCGACGTTGAGCTGGCCGGAAACGGTCAGGAAAGTCTCGCGACCGAAGAAGTCCTGAGCGAAATCGACCTCGCCATTGTCCTTGCGCGGGATATTGGCCAGGTCCAGCGTACTGACCCGAAACAGCTGGCCGGCGCCTTCGGCGTCGCTGGCGGTGACGATCGGCGTACTGATCCACAGATAGCCCTGCTCATGCAGGAAGCCGTGGATTGCCTGGGCGACTTCATGTCGCAGGCGGGTGATGGCGCCAAAGGTGTTGGTGCGCGGGCGCAGATGGGCGACTTCGCGCAGGAACTCGTAGCTGTGCGCCTTGGGCTGGATCGGATAGGTCTCCGGATCATCGACCAGACCCACGACGCGGACTTCGGAGGCCTGCATCTCGACTGTCTGACCGCGACCCTGCGAGGGCACCAGTACGCCGACCGCCTGAATCGCGCAACCGCTGCTCAGATGCTGGATCTGGTCCGCATAGTTGCGCAGCGTCGCCGGTGCGACGATCTGCAGATTGCCCAGGCAGGAACCGTCATTGAGCTGCAAGAAGGACAGTCCAGCCTTCGAATCGCGGCGGGTCCGGACCCAGCCCTGGACGGTGACGGTGACATCGGGATCAGCGGCGCTGGCGAGCGCCTGGCGTATGCTCAGCTTCAAGATGAATGCTCCGGTCTGGCCCGCAGATGGGTCCAGCGTGGCGAGAAAAGTGTGGGTGGGGATGATAGTGGATAATGGATGCACGAGTCCGCGGACCTATGAACTCGAGGACCCATGAACAAGAGGGCCCAGGGCTCAGGGCCCAGGGCCCAGTGAAGAGCCGCCCAAGGCGAGTTCGGCTCTTGACTCTCTGGGCCCTGTGCCCTGGGCCCTGGGCCCTAAGGCTGAACCAGCGCGCGGATTCCGCTCGCACCCACCGACCCAGCTGCGCCGGCCGCTCCGATATACTCGCACGTTGCCCCGTAGCCGGACTGTTGCCATGTTCCAGAATCTGACCCAGCGCCTGAGCACGGCGATCGAGCGCCTGCGCGGAAAGGCGCGGCTGAGCGAGGAGCATGTGCGGGAAGGCCTGCGCGAGGTCCGGATTGCGCTGCTGGAGGCCGATGTGGCGCTGCCGGTGGTGCAGGCCTTCATCGGCAAGGTGCGGGATCGAGCGCTCGGTGTGGAGGTGTTGGAAAGCCTCAACGCGGCCCAGACTCTGGTCAAGATCGTGCACGAGGAATTGGTCCAGTTGATGGGCCAGCAGAACGAAACCCTGCAACTGGCGCAGACGCCGCCGGTGGTGATCCTGCTCGCCGGTCTGCAGGGCGCAGGCAAGACCACGACCGCGGCCAAGCTGGCGCGCTTCCTGATCGAGCGTTCGCGCAAGCGGGTCGCGCTGGTCAGTTGCGACATCTATCGCCCGGCCGCGATTGCCCAGCTCGAGACCCTCGCAGGCCAGGTCGGGGCGCAGTTCATCACCTCCGACGCCGATGAGGCACCGGCGGCCATCGCGACCCGCGCGCTGGCGCAGGCGAAGAAGCAACTGGCCGACGTGCTGATCGTCGATACCGCCGGTCGGCTGCATATCGACCAGGCGATGATGGACGAGGTCGCTGCGCTGCATGCCCAGTTGCAGCCGACCGAGACGCTGTTCGTGGTCGACAGCATGACCGGCCAGGACGCAGCCAATTCGGCCAAGGCTTTTGCCGACGCACTCCCGTTGACTGGCGTGATCCTGACCAAGACCGACGGCGACGCCCGCGGCGGTGCGGCCCTGAGCGTGCGTCACATCACCGGCAAGCCGATCAAGTTCCTCGGTGCCGGCGAAAAGACCGACGCCCTCGAGCCCTTCCACCCCGAGCGGGTTGCCTCGCGCATCCTCGGCATGGGCGACATGCTGAGCCTGATCGAGGATGTCTCGCGCAAGGTCGATCAGGAAAAGATGCAGGCCCTGACCAACAAGGTGGTCAGCGGCAAGGGCTTCAATTTCAACGACTTCCGTGAGCATCTGCGGCAGATGCAGTCGATGGGAGGCCTCAGTGGGCTGCTCGACAAGCTGCCCGGCATGGGCGGGGTGACCCAGGACATGAAGGACAAGGTCAATGATCGTCAGGTGGTCCGGATGATCGCGATCATCGATTCGATGACGCCGAAGGAACGCCGCTTTCCCGCCACCATCAACGGCTCCCGTCGTGCCCGCATCGCCCGCGGCTCCGGCACCAGGCCAGCCGACGTGAACCAGCTGCAGAAGCAGTTCCAGCAGATGGAAAAGATGATGAAGAAGCTCAAGGGCGGCGGCATCAAGGGCATGCTCAAGGGCCTGCAGCGACGGCTGCCCGGGATGTCGGGGGGTGGGATGCCACGGTTCTGAGTACGCTTGGGTTGGAGCGCGAGGAAGAGGGCACAGGGCCGTCGCTCTACTCAGCCTTCAGTTGCCCCGAAGTCAACGGGGCCTTAGCCACCGCTCCCGCTCCTCCTCGCTCATCGCCAGCCATTCCCGCATCAGTTGCGCGCGTTGGGCGGGCGGGGCGCTGCGGACGCGGTGACGCAGGAGCATGCGCTGCTCTTGACTCAGGCTGTGGTCGATGAGGCGCAGTTGCTGCCGCTCTTCGACGCTGAATTGCTGCCAGAAGCGCTCCATGCCTTCGACCCGGCGGCTCGCCCGGACGCCGTCCAGAAAGGCCTGACGCTGGTCCGGGCTCATGTTCTGAAAGCGTCGCTGCAGACGCTGGCGCTCTGCTGGCGGCAGGTGGCGGAAGCGCTGCATGGTCTGGCGCAGTTCGCGCTGACGTTCGGGCGGCAGTTCCTGGAACCAGCGGTAGCGTCGACCCAGTTCCTCGCGCCGAGCCGGGTCAAGCGCTTGCCAGCGAGAGAAGCGCTCAGCGGCTTCGCGCCGCTGTTCCGGGGCGGCGGCGAGCCAGCGCTCACTGGCCAGCAGCAGGCGCTCGCGGGCGAGCTCGTCCAGACTGTCCCATTCCTCGGCAAAAGGAGTCAGGACGCGCTGCTGCTCAGGCGTAAGAGAAGTCCAGCCGGAATCCGCGAGCGCTGTCTGACCGCACAGCAGCAGCACCAGCAACCACGGGAGCAGGCCGATTCGTTGGCGGCGGCTCAGGTCAGCGTTGCTGGCGTCATTGCTCCTCATCGTCGTCCTCTCTGACCGACACCGTGACCGCCTCTGCCTCCACTGCCAGTTGCTCGGGCGATAGCGCCTCGAACTCGAGTGGGTCGATGGCCCCTTCGGTCGCACCATCGAACTGCGCCAGATAGAGCAGCAATTCGCGGCTCGGCGGCTCGATAGCCGGGTCCGGTTCGGCTGCGGCCGCGTCGCCCGCGAGCAAACTCAGGATGAGCCATCCCAATCCTCTTCCAGTTCCAGCCACGCGTAAAACTCCAGGTTCTCGACCAGATCCAGATCCTCGGCGTCGCTCAGCAAGGCGATCTCCAACAGACTCAGACTCGTCTCGGGCAAGCCTTCAGCCTCTGGCGGCGGCGCGCGCCCCGGCGCCAGCAGCAGCAACAGTGCACTGGCCAGTGCCAGACCCAGTGCCGGCCGGCGCCAACTCGATCGACGCTGACTGCGGCCCAGTTGCAGCGCTCGCTGCCTGGCCTGGTTCAACCGCGACAGCGTGGCCGCATCGATATCCTGCAGACTGTCGTCGAGCAAGGCCTTGATGCGGGCCTGTACGGCCTGATCGATCTGCACGCTCATCGATGGTCCTCCAGTCGTTGCCGCAGCGCGTGCAGGGCACGCGACAGATGGGTCTTCACGCTGCCTTCCGAGCAGCCCATGATGCGCGCGGTGGTGCTGCTGTCAAAGCCTTCCCAGTGCCGCAACAAGAAGGCCTGGCGTTGCCGGTCGGGCAGCTGGCCAAGCGCCTGTTGCAGATCCGCCATCGCCTGACTGCCTTCCAGCTGTTGCGGTGGCCGCGCTCCCTCATGGTCCGGCGCCGCCTGCAGCGCATCGACCTCGTCCACCTCCGTGGCCGCCCGACGATTGTCGCTGAAGAAAACCATCCAGCGGCTGCGCACCTGCCGGCGCCGGTGGAAGTCGAGCAAGCGGCTGTCGAGCACCTTGTAGAACAGCGGCGGCCAGTCGCCTTGTGGTTTGTCGGCGTAGTGGCGGACGAATCCGAGCATCGCCTCCTGCACCAGTTCCAGCGCGTCGTCGACGTTGCGCGTGGCCAGCTCAGCCATACGCAAGGCCTTGCGCTCGATCTGGCGCAGAAAGCCGTCGAGCGCCGCACGCTGGAGTACTCTTGCGTCCTCGCGCACCCGCCCGGCCTCCCCTGTACGCTGCATCACACTGGCCACGATCATAGGCCTTTCGTCCCTTGCTCGGTCCGGACGCTACAACGTGCAAGCGAACTATTGGTTGACTGCTGCGTAGTGTGGCGACGTGCCTCGTCAGTTATGGACACAAGTTGATATTTTGCCGAGCTAGGTCATGCAAGTGATTGATCATCCGCAGCCTTCCGGGGTTGTCCACAGGGCCTGTGGATAAGCCTGTGGATGGGGCTGCGCGACCGGCCGCAAAGGCTTGTGGCGACGGGCTTTTCGCTGCCGTGACGCTTTCCTGAGCACTGGTGATGGGTATATTGAAAACAACGACTTGGAAAGCCACAAACAGACATGTTGCAATCTCTTGACAAAGTACGAAGGTGCTGTTCCAGCCTGCTTCGGCTTGTGCATAAGTGTGAGCGGCTACACGTTCCGGAGAGTCTCCGGTGATCCTGGCGCAAGACTCGTCCTGCGTCCTGCAGATTGCCATTCCGGCGCCAGTGCGTGGACCCTTCGATTACCTTCACGATGGCCCGGTGCCGCCGCTGGGCTGTCGGGTCAGGGTCGAGTTCGGCCCGCGCCAGCGGGTCGGCTTCGTCGTTGGCAGTACCGGTGTGGATGACTCCGACCGTGCGCTCAAGCCCGTACTGGAAGTGCTTGACCGGCAGGCCTGGTTCACGGCGGACCTGTGGCAAATGCTGCGCTTTGCCGCCGACTACTACCAGCGTGAGATGGGTGAGTTGCTCGCGTTGGCGCTGCCGGTGGCCTTGCGGCGCAGTCGCTTGCCGCGGATCCGCACCGCTCTGGCCTGGCGCCGGGTTCAGAGCGGTCCGGATCTGGCCCGCAGCGTCGATCAGGCGCGGCTACTGAGCCTGCTGAAGGAAACGGCGCAGCCGCAGGCTGTGCTGGAGCGAGCCTTGCCGGGCGCGCTGGCCAGTCTGCGCCAACTGCGACGACGTGGCATCATCGAGGCCATCGAGGAACTGCCTGGCGTGCCCGGAATGGGCCAGACCGGCCCGGCACTGGAGACCGACCAGCGCGCTGCCATCGCCACACTGACTCAGGCCACACCCGGCTATTGCCCATGGCTGCTGGAAGGGGTGACCGGCAGTGGCAAGACCGAGGTCTATCTGGAACTGGCCCGGACGGTGCTGGCGGCCGGGCAGCAGGTGCTGTTGCTGGTGCCAGAGATCGGACTGGTGCCGCAGATGCTCGAACGGGCCCGGCAAAGGCTGCCGGGGCGATTGGCCGTGCTGCACTCCGAACTGGCCGAAACCGAGCGACTGGTCATTCATCGGGCGATTGCCCGCGGTCAGATCGACTGTGTGGTGGGCACCCGCTCGGCGCTTTTCGCACCGCTGGCGAAGCTGGGCCTGATCGTGGTCGACGAAGAGCACGATGCGGCCTACAAGCAGCAGGAGGGCGTGCGCTATCACGCCCGCGACCTGGCCCTGGTACGCGCGAGCAAGCTCGATATCCCGATCTTGCTGGGCAGCGCCACGCCGTCGCTGGAGACCCTGGCCAATGTGGCCCGCGGACGCTGCCAGCGGCTCAGCCTGCCGCTGCGCGCCGGCGGTGCGGTGGCGCCCAAATGGTGGTTGGAGGATCTGAGTAGCGCGCCGCCGCGCGAAGTTGTCGGTCACGAAGCCCTGCGCCTGATCGGCCAGGAACTCGACCGTGATCGGCAGGTACTGGTGTTCCGCAATCGCCGTGGCTATGCGCCGGTGCTGGTCTGCGGTGATTGTGGCTGGCAGGCGCAATGCGGCGCCTGCGATGCGCGGCTGGTACTGCATCGTGGCGAGGGCCGGTTGCGCTGCCATCACTGCGGGCATCAGGAAAAGCTGCCACTGGCCTGCCCAGAATGCGGCAGTCTGGGCCTGCGTCCGCTGGGGGTCGGTACCGAACGGGTCGAGGACGTGCTGGGCAGGCACTTCCCGGGTGTGCCGCTGTACCGTTTCGATCGTGACAGCGTGGCCCGCAAGGGCAGCCGCGAGACGGCGCTGGAAACACTGCGGACTGGCGGGGCTGCGATCATCGTCGGCACCCAGATGCTTGCCAAGGGCCACGACTTGCCCCGGCTGGGATTGGTCGTGGTGTGTCAGCTGGACGAATCACTGTACAGCGTGGACTATCGCGCCACCGAGCGTTTGGCGCAGTTGCTGATCCAGGTCGGTGGCCGCGCCGGCCGGCGCGAGACGGCCGGGCTGGTGGTGCTGGAAACGGCCCATCCGCAGCATCCAGTGCTGCGCAAGCTGCTCGACGAGGGCTATCCCGCCTTCGCCGAGGCGACCCTGGAGCAGCGTCGCCAGGCCGGGTTGCCGCCCTGGACCCATGCCGCATTGCTGCGTGCGGACGCGCCAGAGCGGGAGCAACTGGACGCATGGCTGGTCGAGTTGCGCAATCACCTGGACCAGATCAACGGTGGCAGTGTCCAGGTTCACGGCCCGTTGTTACCGCAGATGAGCCGCCGCGCCGGCCGTGAGCGCGGTCAATTGCTGCTGCTGGCCGACACCCGCCCGCCACTGCAGCAGTTGCTGCGCGAGTTGCGCAAGGCGCTGGCGAAGCGCCGCGGTGCGGTGCATTGCAGCATCGATGTCGACCCGCTGGACTGGTACTGACGAGCAGGGCCGAGGGTTGAGGGCCCAGAGGTCAGGAAACGCCGGCAGCGACCCGCTGCAGGCTCAGGTTACGGGTTGGCGGGCCGTGCTGCCGTGGAACTGCCCTTCTGGGCCCTGTGCCCTTTGTGCCATTGCGGCGATCTTGCGTGGTTCGCGGGCGTTGACCCACCGTCCTCGCCGGCTGCGCCGTCGGCGGGCCTGCGGCCCTCGGTTCGCCTCCAAGCAGCCACCTGCAGTTGCTGTGCCCTGAGCCCTGGGCCTGTTCTTCTGACCCTCAGCCCGCAGCCTTCAGCCCTGTCAGGTGACGTTCGCTCAAGGCGCCCCGCGACTGGGCGGTCTTGCGGCGAGGTAGCCCCGGCCGCGCTCCATCATGGCCACGAAATCCACTTCATCGCCGCTGCGCACGGCCCGGCACAACCTGGCCACGGCCTGTTCCAGCGCGTTCAGCGCCTTGTCGCCATGCGCGTTGAGGTGCTGGATCTCGTAGTACAACCGCGGATTCTCCTGCGCCACCTGGCTGGCGACGGCCAGTTGGCGGTCGAAGGTGGTGCTGGAAAGCTGCGCCAGGCGCGGTGCCGCGGCACCGGAATCGGTCAGCGCGCTGAAAAAGGCAATGTTCACCGCGTGCGACAGACCCAATACATACGCGATCAGCTCGTCGTGCTCGTCCAATTCCATGCTGACCAACTCGGCGCTGGTTGGACGGAACAAGGCCTGCGCCTGGCTGACCGCGAGCGGGTCGCCGAGGTCTATGAATATGACGTGGCGGCCGGACAGCAGCATCGTGTCCGGACCGAACATCGGGTGGACCGAGCAAATTCGCAGGCCCGCACTACGGGCGCTACGCAGGGCGACAGCGAGTGGTGACTTGAGCGAGCCGATATCGAACACCAGACCGGCCGGACGGGCCTGCGCGAGGCCTTCGATGACCTCGGCGCTGTGTCCGAGCGGTGCGGCGACGACGATCACATCGTGGTCGAGCGGGCCGCTGCGCCAGTCGCTACGCCAGGGCTGATCCTGCTCGGGTGGTCGAGTCGGGTCTGCTACCTCAACCGCGAAGCCCTGATCGGCCAGAAAGCGACAGATCCAGCCACCCATCTTGCCACTGCCACCGATCACCAGCGCCTTGCGGCCGTGGCCGGCGGTCGACCAGCGCACTCGGTCCTGCTCCTGGGTGGTCAGGGACGAGCCGATCAGGCGGCGCATCACCTCCTCCGCCAGATCGCCATCGAGTCCAACCTCAGCGGCGCGTGCCCGGACCCGATCCAGCACCTGCCGCTCGCGCCGAAAGTCGCGCAGCTGTCCCCCATCGGCATGCTTGACCCGGCCAATCTCGGCGACGATCTGCTGCCGCTCGGCGATGCAGTCGATCAACTGCCGGTCGACCTGATCCAACCGCTGACGCAACTGGTCCAGCGCCGGCGACGATTGGGAAGGTGGATCGCTAGGCATTGGCTTGTCGATGCTCAGCCGGCAATGTAGTGGGACAGTTGCTCGATCTGGAACTGCTGGTCCGAGATGATCGCCTTGACCAGGTCGCCAATGCTCAGCATGCCCACGACCTTGCCGTCGCGCAGCACCGGCAGATGGCGAATCCGGTGGTCGGTCATCAGTCGCATGCAGGCATCCACGGTAGCCTGCTCATCAGTGCTGATGACATCCGCGGTCATTGCCTCCCGCACCGCAGTTTCCCGTGAGGCGCGGCCCTTCAGGATAACCTTGCGTGCATAATCACGTTCGGAAATGACTCCAACCATCTGCTCGCCATCCATCACCAGCAGCGCGCCCACCCCGCGCTCGGCCATCTCGGTAATGGCGCCAAACATTGTTTCGTCGGGCCTGATCGAAAAGATGACCCGTCCCTTCTCGTCCAACAACTGACCTACCGTCCGCATCGCTGGCCTCCTACCTTGTCCGCCGACTGTTGAGCTTAGCGGCAAGCCGGGTGGTGGGGAACTGCGGAGTACAGAACAAGGGTGTCCTGGCCTGGTCGGGGTGGGTGCGAGCCGATCGAATCCGAGGGCGGAGGGCCCGGGGCTGAGGGCGCTCGGGGTCGGAATTGGTATCGGCATCGGAATCAATCCTTTGCCAGGCGTGCCCGGCCTCCTCCTCGCGAGAGGTGTAGCCACCCATCAGCTCGCGTCGCTCCCCGATGGCCATCCGTTACACCCTCAGGCCCGGTTGCTGGCGTAAGCTTGAGGACCTTGACTCAGCTCACGCCGACCGCCGATCCGACGCAGTACATGCACACCAACAGCAGACCCGAGCCCACGCCAACGGTCGGCCCCGTCGAGTACAGCCTGCGCCTGAACCAGCGCGGCGAGATTCTCGGGGTCAGCGAGCCGGTGGCGGACTGGCTGGCGCTTCAGCCGGGTGGGACGCTGCGCCTGAAGGCAATGTCTGAAGCAACAACAGTCGGAGCCCAGGGCCCAGGACAGAGGGCCCGGATCAGTTCAGAGCCCATTCACGGCACCGACGGTCCTGAAGGCCGGAGCAGTGACGAACCTGACTTTGCGGGGCCCTGGCCCAATGCCATTTCTCCTCAAGTTCAGGAAAAAGCAGGCTTTCCGCTGGAGCAATTGCTGTACTGGCGCGATGCCGAGCGGGTCCGGAAGGCGCTGGCCGGGGAAGTGGACGCACCGCTGGAATGGCTCAGCGAAGGGCAGGGCGCTCTGGTGGGCGAAGAATGGCTGCTCTGGCTGGGCCGGGTCGCGAACCTGCCTGGTGCACCGGCTTATCGGCTGACCATGCGCGACCTCGGACCGGCGATGCGCGCCAGCCGCCGGCGTGAGCGGCTCGACAGCTTGTGGGACATGGCCGCCGGGGTGGCGCACGAATTCAACAATCGACTTACCGCGGCGCTGGGCAACAGTTTCCGCCTCCGAGCCCGGCTGGGGGCCAACTCGCTGGCTCTGCAACCGCTCGAACGACTCGAGGACGCCCTGCTGGCGATGGATCGGCTGACCGGCCAGTTGCTGCAGTTCACCGCCTTTGGCGGTCAGGAACCGCGCCTGGCGGATTTGAACTCCTGGCTGGATGCGCAGCGGGACGCGATCGAGGCTCGCGTGCCGACCGGGGTGAGTCTGGAGTGGCAGTTGATCCGGACGCCGCTGCTGGTCCGAATCGATGGCGATGCGTTGTCACAGGCGTTGTTGGCGTTGATCGACAACGCGATCGAGGCGATGGTGCGTGGCCGCGGCAGTCTGCGATTAAGTGTTGCGGTGATGGAACAGCACGAAGTGTCCGCGCTGGGACCGGCTTGGCTGCAAGCCGAATCAACCAGCTATGCGCAGATCTGCCTGGTAGACGACGGATGTGGCATTGCCGAGGACATGCTCGACCGCGCGGTGGAGCCCTTCGTCAGCAGTCGCCAGCCCGGCCGCGGTTTGGGGCTGTCGGTAGTCCTGGGCATTGCGCAACGCCATAATGGCGGCATGCATATCCGACGTTGCCAACCCAGGGGTACCGAAGTGATGCTGTTCCTGCCGCTGGCCGATGCGTTGAGCAGCCCGTCCGCTCAGGACTTGCACATCACCAGCCAGAAAGGCGATTGACGTGGGACGCAGCCGCTATCACGCCACCACCAAGCGCATGGTCAAGGACCCGCGCGAGCACGCACCGCCGGCAGCCCCGCAAGCCTGTGTGGTGG
>DAIMJK010000046.1:4581-14705 GCA_036722245.1 Lysobacterales bacterium | reverse complement strand
TGCCGGCATCATGCGCGTGGGCCAGCGCATCGAGCAGGGTATCGAGCAGGGCCAGTACGCGCTCCTCAGGCACCGGCCGTGGCCAGGCCGAAAGGTCACCACCTTCGAGCAGCGGCATCACGTAGTAGGGCAGGCCCTCGCTGGTGCGACCATATTCGTACAGCCCGACGATGCTCGGATGGCGCAGCTTGGCCAGGCTGTGCGCCTCGTTCTCGAAGCGCAGCACGTACTGGCCGGCATTCTCGGCGTCGAGCTCGACCACCTTGATCGCCACCTCACGCTCAACCGCCAGCTGGGTGGCGGTGTAGACCGTCGCCATGCCGCCGCGGCCGAGCAGGGCAGTGATGCGGTAGCCAGGGATCTGCGGGTACTGGCTCAAGCTGACTCCGGTCGGACACTCGCGGGAACATGGCGCATGCTAGCGCGGTTGATGCCGGCCATGAGTCAAGTTGCTGTCGAAAGGCGAGGGCCCAGGGCCCAGGGCTCAAGGCCCGGAAAAGCCGCACCGTGCGCGTAGCTTGTCGGTGAGCTCAGCGCGCGTCCATGCGCGCATCACCGCTCATCCGGGTCCTGGGCCCGATTACAACTCGGGGTTCCATCAGAGCGGCCGTTGCTTCACTGGCCACTGGAACTGCTCTGATGCGCTGGCCCTCGCTCAATCGCCGCCAGCGGGGCTGGTCGTGTTCGCGCTGGTGCGCAACAACTTCTGTAGCTCTTCCCGCACCTGTGCCTGGTTGCCGCGCTTTATCGGTTTGCCGTCGCGCATCAGCTCATAGCAGATCAGGTGGTCGCTGCCGTCGGGTTGGCGCCGGATCAACTTGTTCAGCGTGTACGGGCCTTTGCGTCCCAGTCGCACCCGCAGGTTCTTGCTCGCAGCGGCGGTTGGATCGGCCGCACTCGACCGCGCGATGGGTGCAGCGGGCGGAGGTGCGGCCGCTTCGGTTGCGACCGAAGGCTCAGGCGCCACCTGCGTCGGCGAATTCCTCGGCTCCACCGTCTCCCACAGCGGCGTGGTCGGCTGCTGCGATTGACTCGGCGCGCGCATCGGCGGATCGGCAGGCTGCGGCGATGGTACGGTCGCGGGCTCGGCCATGATCGGATTGGCACCGGGCCAGTCCAGGGCTGGCAGATCCGGCTCGGTTGCCGGATCCTCATCGACGGCATCGAAGGGTCGCCGGGCTTGTGGATCACGCGGCATCACTGCCGGCGGGCGGTTGGCTAGCGCACTTGGCGTCCAGTCCAGCGCCGGCAGGCTATCGGCCGTCTCTGCTGCCGCTTGAGTCGGTGTTGCACCGGCGCCGCCAGCGGCTCCTGCCGAGGCCAGACCGATTGCAGCCGGCGGTAGCGGCGGCGGAGCGCTGCGCTCTTGTCCCTGACCTGGCAGCGGCGGCGTCGTGCCCGCCCCGCCGGCCGCGGCCAGGGCGGGCTGCATGCCGGCCATGCCCGACAGTGGCGGCATCGCTGCGCGTTCGGCTGCACGCTGGCGCGCGTTGGCAGCGGCCTGGGCGATGCGTGCCGCCTCCTTGCGGGTCCGGGCGATCAGTCGTTGACGCCAACCGCCCCAGCCGAACAAGACCACCAGAGCGACCAACAGCAGCAGGCCCACCCAGGGCCGTGCCAGCAGCCAGCCCAGTCCGATGCTCAAGCCGCCAAACACCAGACCGATCAGCATGCCGGCGACCACCAGCGACAGCTCGATCAGGCGGCCGACCACAGGCAGCGACACCAGCACTCCACCCAGCGCGCTCATCAGCCCGGCGAAGCCCAGACAACTGCCGATCAGCCCGACGATGCGCAGCAAATGGGTCCGGCTGCTGTTCAGCGCCAGCGCCTCGGCGACCAGTTGGTCGGCCGGCATGTTTCCGCCGGCAGCGAGCAGGACCGTGTCGCCATTGCTTGCCTGCCACTTGACCAGCCGATCGCCCTGCTGCGCCGCCAGCACCGTCAGCGGATAGTTGCTCGGGAAGGCGTAGAAGTTGACCGACAGATCACCCAGCTCATAGTGCTCGACCTGTTCATTGCCGCGGTAATACTCGTCGGCTTCGATCTGGTACCAACGCTGGGCAATCAGTTGCGGGTTCAGCGCAGGCAGCTGGGGCAGGAACCGGGGCCAGCTCCCGAGGCTGCCCGGCGGACCGCCACCGTCGCCGTCATATTCGGCCAGCGCCTGCTTGAACACATCGGTGTTGTCAAAGCGATAGGGCCCAAAGCGCGCATCCTCGGCAAAAAAGCCCTCGCTCTGGATCGGCATGGGTGGGTTCTCGTGCCCGACCGGCTGCTCGAACTTGCTCGAATCGTGCCACTGGTCGTCCCAGTCCATGCCGTAGCTGTAGGTGGTCTTGCGTTTGCTGCCGCGGCCACGGGTTTCCTTGTACTCGATCCATTGGTACATGTAGACGTCGCGGTACAGACCCACGCCGTCGCTGCTTATCGCAAAGTAGGGGTCGCGCACACCACCTGCGCTGGTCACCGTGGCCGCCAGATGGACCGGCCGGCCATCCAGGGCGGGATCGAGCGGCGCCGTGGCCGCTACCGCCGTTGCCAGTCGGCCTGCCTCGGCAATCGCGTCGCCGTGCTGCTTGCTGCTGCCTTCGTTCCAGTACAGCAGGATCAGCGAACCGAAGAAGATCAGCGCCGAAAAGAGAGTCCGACTGATTCCGCCGAGGGAGTCGGTCCAGCTGCTGGCATCGCTCTGGTCATCTTCTATCCCGAGCGGATCCAGTTCGATATCGTCCAGCATGCGCGTTCCCCGGCCAAAATGGCGCGCAGTTTAGACATACCCTTCACGATCAGGAAAGGGGGGCAGAACGGGTGTGGTGCGAATCAAACGCGCCTCTCGTCAACGCCGAACTCTCTGGCGCCAGGGGGCTCAGCTCGGGGTCGGGGTCGGAATCGGTATCGGAATCGATCCTTGCCCGGCGTATCCGACTGCCTCTCAGCGAACTCAGGGCTGAGGGCTGAGGGGTCAGGAAAAGCCGGCGACATTGAGGACGCCGGCCCCGGGGCGGCCTGGTCGTGGCGGCCAAACCCCATGCCGCTCTCGATTCCGATTCCGACCCCGACCCCGAATTCGCGTCGCTGATCAGTTTGCGTCGCGCCAGGCCAGAACGAAAAAGGGCGGACCCATTGGCCCGCCCTCGTTCCTTGCACCCTGGAAACGGATTGCCTACATGGCCGCTGGCTTGACGAACTTCAGCGTCATCCGGTCGGATTCGCCGATTGCCTCGAATCTGGCCGGGTCTTCACCCTCGGCCACGCGCAGCACCGGCGGCAGGTTCCAGACGCCGTTGGGGTGGTCCTTGGTGTCCTTCGGGTTGGCGTTGATCTCACTCCTTTCGGCCAGTTGGAAACCGGCCTGCTCGGCCAGCCCGATGACATAGCTCTCGGTCAGATAGCCGCTCTTGGCCGAGTCCTCGGTACTGGTCCCTTCGGCAGCGCGATGTTCCACCACGCCCAGCACGCCACCGGGCTTGAGCACCTGGTAGAAACCGTTGAACATGGCCTGATCAAAGCCCGCGCCGGTCCAGTTGTGGACGTTGCGGAAGGTCACTACCAGATCGGCACTGGCTTCGGCACCGAAGCTGGGCTCGGCGCTGTTGTATTCGAGGATCTCGACTTCGCCGTAGTGATCGGCAGCGCCAGCGAGCTTGTCACGGAAGGCCTGGTTGGCCTTGCTGTAGTACTCCTGGGCACGTTCACTGGAGGCGGTGGTCGGATCAACGATCGCCGCAATCAGCTTGCCCTGACCCTTCAGAGCGGGGGCGAGGATCTCGGTATACCAGCCACCGCCCGGCGTGATCTCGATCACCGTTTGACCTGCGTCCAGCCCGAAGAAGGCCAGCGTCGCAGCCGGATTGCGGAAGGCGTCGCGAGCCTTGTGTTCGGCCTTGCGATGGTCGCCATCGATCGCCGCCTGCAGCCGATCGGCGAACGTCTGCGGCGCCGCCGGAGCCGGCTCGGTCGTCGCTACCGGCTCGGGCGCCGGCGCGGGTGCGGCGGCCTCTTCCTTCTGGCCGCAAGCGGTCAGCACCAGTCCAAGGGCAGTCACGAGGATCAATCGTTGCATGGCAAAACTCCTGAGAAAGGTGAAGATGGGGCGGCGGTTTATCACATCTGGCCTTAACAAAATGTTGAGACGGGCTGGGCCCAGGGCCCAGGGCACAGAAGAGCGAGGGCCGGAAAGCTCAGGGTACTGGCGCGTGCACCAGGGCAGAGGCGCTGGATAGTTTCAGTCGCTTGGGCTCCATCGCAATGACCAATTTCTGGGCTCTGTGGCGGAACCATACTTGACCAAGATCAATCAGGACCCGGTCCCCGCTTGCCCGTCGTTGCTCGCGGCTCCTACCATCGCCGCTATCAGGTCACCCACAAGGTTCTCCCATTGAGCATTGCTCTGACATCCGCTCAGGCGGCGCGAGCGAGCGAGGCCCATCGCCTGCTCGGGGCGGGCAATTCCGTCGGGGCTCTGACGATTGCCAAGGCGCTGGCTGCCGAAGCGCCACGCGCTCCGGATGCACAACAGCTGCTGGCGATCTGTCTGGGTCAGGGTGGCGACAGCGTTGGTGCTGAAGCAGCCTTCCGCCGCGCGCTGGAACTGGCGCCGGGTCAGCCCGCGATCCTGTCCAATTACGCCCTGTTCCTGCGCAAGCAGAACCGGCGCAATGAGGCGCTGGCTTGCTTGCAGCAGATTGTGAAGCTGGCGCCGCGGCACGCGCCGGCGTGGATTGATCTGGGCCTGACTGCGCTTGCACTCGGCCAACTGCCACTGGCGCAGTCGGCGTTGCAAAAGGCAGTGGAACTGCAGCCCGACTCGTCCCGCGCCTGGCACGGGCTGGGCAACACACTGCGCGCCGTCAACGAGTTGGCCGCTGCCGAGAATGCCTATCGCAGGTCGCTCGCGCTGACCGCCGGGAATGCTGGCGGTTGGGCCAGCCTGGGTGGGGTGCTGCGCCTGCTCGGGCGACCGGCCGAGGCGCGGGAGTGCTATGCGCGGGCGCGTCAGTACGGCATGCAGGGGCCGGATCTGGAGGATGCGGAGATCGGCGCACTGCTCGATGACGCGCGCCTGGACGAGGCTGTCGAGAAGGCCCGCACATTGACCGAGCGGCATCCGGATTACGTGCCCGGGCTGATTACGCGCAGCAACATCGAATGGGAGTACGGCGAGCGCCAGGACAGTGGCGCCGATCCACTGGCGCATTTCCGCGCCAGCGCCGATGCTCGTCCGGACGACGACGCGCTGCAGTTCGCGTTCATCTCCTTCCTGCTCGAAGCCAAGCGCTGCGATGAGGCACTGGATCGCCTGATCGCGTTGCGCCAGCGCGCCGACAGCCCATTGTTGATGACGCTGCAGGCCAACGCGCTCGAAGTGCTCGGCCGCGTCGGTGAGGCCGGTGCGCTGTATGCACAGGCCCACCGCAGCTTCGGCAGCAGCAATCCCAGCTTTCTCAACGCCTATGTTCGCCATCTGCTCAAGGCCGGTCGCTGGGACGAGGCGGCGCGCTTGTCGCAGGACGCGGTGCGGACCGATACGGACAACCAGGAAAGCTGGGCCTATCTGGCCACCGCCTGGCGCCTGCTGGATGACCCGCGCGAGCACTGGCTGTGCGACTACGACAATCTGGTGACGCTGCTGGAAGTCGAGCCGCCGGCCGGTCACACCGATATGGCCAGCTTCCTGGCCGAGCTGGAGCAGACCCTCGATGCGCTGCACAAGGCTCGCACCGAGCCTGTCAGGCAAAGTCTGCGCGGTGGCTCGCAGACCTCTGGAAGGCTGTTCGGTCGACCGCAACGCGCCATCATCGACATCGAACAGGCACTGTTGCGCAGCATCGAGCGGCGGATTGCCGCATTGCCAGCCGATCCGACTCACCCTTACCTGCGTCGCAAGCAGCGCAGTGTCAGTTTTTCCGGTTCCTGGTCAGTCAAGCTCTGGTCGTCCGGAAGCCACGTCAACCACTTCCATTCCGAAGGCTGGATGAGTTCGGCCTTCTATGTCTCGCTACCGCCCGCGGTGCGCGCGGCGGAGTCCAGCACCACTCACGCCGGCCACATCCAGTTCGGTCAGCCGCCGGTCGAGTTGGGTCTGGAACTGCCACCACGCCGGATCATCCAGCCCAGAGTCGGCCATCTGGCCCTGTTTCCGTCTTACCTCTGGCACGGCACCGTGCCCTTCGTCGATGACGCGCCGCGCCTGACGATTGCCTTCGACATGCTGCCGAAAGCCTGACGGCGGCGCGCCGGACGGGATCCGGCACGCCGCACTCCCGGCCGAGCCCTCAGCTGGTCGGCGGCAGATCGACAACCAGCGTGACGCGCCGGTTGGCCGCGCCATCGGCGCCCCAGGCGCCTGGCTGCAGGTGGCGGACTTCGCGGCGCGGCTGACCAGTCCGGGCATCATCATGACGCTGGCCTGCCTGCTCTGGCTGCCGCTGGCCACATTGGCCCAGGCTCGTGCTCGACCGGCTGCGTCGGCGCTCACGCGCCGCTGCGGTCGAACCGGGCTATCATCGGCGGCATGCCTACCCGCAGTGCCAGCACCCCGAGCAAGGCGTCCCGTTCCCCGGTCGGCGGGCCGGTTGCGCCCCGTTTCACGCCGGAGAGCAAACTGGAGCTGGGGCAGGTGCTGCCGGCGCTGGTTGAAGACGGTCTGCTCAGCGCCGAGCAGGCCGGCCACGTGCGCTCAAGTATCCGGCCAGGCCAGGTCGACCTGCACCCGTTGGTGATGATCGCCAATCAGAAGCTGCCCTATCTGCTCCAGCCGGGCAAGAATCTGACCCTGGAACTGCTGACCGAATGGCTCGCCGAGCAGGCCAAGTTGCCGTACATGAAGCTCGATCCGATGAAGATCGACATGGGCAAGGTCACCGACATCATCGGTCAGGTCTACGCCCAGCGGTACCGCATCCTGCCGATCGAGGTCAACGAATTCGAGGTGGTTTTCGCCACCTGCGAACCCTTCTTCGAGGCATGGATCCCTGATCTGCGGCATCTGCTTAGGCGCGAGATCCGGCGGGTGGTGTGCAATCCACTGGACGTCCATCGCTTCCAGATGGACTTCTACGGCGTCACCCGCTCGGTGCGCAAGGCCAAGGATGCGCAGGACCAGGGCCGCGAAAATCAGGCCAAGCTGCTCAATTTCGAGCAGCTGCTCGAACTGGGCAAGGCCGGCAACATCGGTGCCGACGATCATCATGTCGTGCACATCGTCGACTGGCTGCTGCAGTTCGCCTTCGAGCAGCGCGCCAGCGACATCCATCTGGAGCCGCGGCGCGACATCAGCCCGGTACGCTTCCGCATCGATGGGGTGATGCACAAGGTGTTCGAGCTGCCGACGCCGGTGCTGGTTGCGGTGACTTCGCGGATCAAGATCCTGGGTCGGATGGATCTGGCCGAGAAGCGCCGGCCGCAGGATGGTCGCATCAAGACCCTGAGTCCGAACGGGCGCGAGGTGGAGATGCGCCTGTCAACGATGCCGACCGCCTTCGGCGAGAAGGTCGTGATGCGTATCTTCGACCCCGACATCGTCGTCAAGGACTTCAAGACCCTCGGCTTCGGCACCCGCGAAGCGCAGACCTGGGGCGACCTGATCCACCGCCCGCACGGCATCGTGCTGGTCACCGGGCCGACCGGCTCGGGCAAGACCACGACCCTCTACTCCACCCTCAAGCTGCTTGCCCGGCCCGAGCTGAACGTCTGCACGGTGGAAGACCCGATCGAGATGGTCACGCCGGATTTCAATCAGATGCAGGTGCAGCAGCAACTGGACCTGGGCTTCGCCGAAGGTGTGCGGACTTTGCTGCGGCAGGATCCGGACATCATCATGATCGGCGAGATCCGCGACCTGCAGACCGCCCAGATGGCGATCCAGGCCTCGCTCACCGGCCATCTGGTGCTATCGACGCTGCACACCAATGATTCACCCAGTGCGATCTCGCGCCTGCTCGATCTGGGCGCACCGCACTATCTGATCCAGAGCACGCTGGCCGGCGTGATGGCGCAGCGCCTGGTACGTACCCTGTGCGCCCATTGCAAGACCCCCGACGCGCCGATCGACGAGGCCGAATGGCAGCTGCTGACCCGGCCCTGGGTGGCCGAGCCACCGAAACACGCCTGCGCCCCGAACGGCTGCCTGGAATGCCGCAAGACCGGCTTTCTGGGCCGTACCGGTATTTACGAGATGTTCAAGATCAGCCCGGACATCCGCAAGCTGATCAAGGCCGAGACCAGCCTGCCCGAGCTGACCGAAACCGCAGTCCGCGAAGGCATGCGCCCGTTGCGCATCAGCGCCGCCGCCCAGGTCGCCCGCGGCGTCACCACGCTGGACGAAGTCTGGAAAGTCCTGCCGCCCCCGGAAGTCTGATGCGGCAATGCGGCTCTACCCTAAAACGTAAAACGCAAAACGGCCTCATCATCGCCCAAAAGCCTGAACTGCCGCTCGCCTCAAACCGAGTCGGCCTGATCCAATCTTCCCGCCAGATCATGCTCGTCGCTGGCCTCGATCCGCACCTGCACCCGCTGCCCCGGCTTGAGCTGATGGCCGTCGTGGATGCGGACCACGCCGTCGATCTCGGGGGCATCGGCGCGTGAGCGGCCGAGCGCTCCATCGGCGTCGATCTCGTCGACCAGCACCTCCTGAACACTACCGATCTTTTGCGCCAGCCGGCGGCTGCTGATCGCCGCCTGCGTCTGCATGAAGCGCTCGAAACGCTCGTTCGCCAGCTCCGCCGGGACCGGATCGGCCAGCGCATTGGCGGCCGCGCCGTCGACCGGCGAATAGGTAAAGCAACCGACCCGATCGAGCTCGGCCTGTTCAAGGAAATCCAGCAGTTGCTGGAAGTCGTCCTCGGTCTCGCCCGGGAAGCCGACGATGAAGGTGCTGCGCAGGGTGATCTGAGGGCACAGCGCGCGCCAGCGCTGGACCCGCTCGAGCACCTTCTCCGCGTGCGCCGGCCGCCGCATCGCCTTCAGGATGCGCGGACTGGCGTGCTGGAAGGGGATGTCCAGATAGGGCAGCACGCGCCCCTCGGTCATCAATGGAATGACCTCGTCGACGTGTGGATAGGGGTAGACGTAGTGCAATCGCACCCAGACGCCGAATTCGCCCAGTTCGCGCACCAGATCGGTCATCCGGGTGGCCACCTGACGGCCCTGCCAGGGCCGCTCGGCATAGCGCAGGTCCACCCCGTAGGCGCTGGTGTCCTGCGAGATCACGAGCAACTCCTGCACGCCGGCGCGGACCAATCGCTGCGCTTCTGCCAGCACCTCATCGACCGGCCGGCTGACCAGCTTGCCGCGCATCGAGGGAATGATGCAGAAACTGCAGCGGTGATTGCAGCCCTCGGAAATCTTCAGGTAGGCGTAGTGGCGAGGGGTCAGCTTGATGCCCTGCGGCGGCAGCAGGTCGAGAAAGGGATCATGCCGCGGCGGCACCTGCTTGTGCACCGCGGTCAGCACGCTGGCGTAGTCCTGCGGACCGGAAATCGACAGCACTTCCGGAAAGCGCTGCTCGATCAGATCGGCGCGTTTGCCCAGGCAGCCGGTCACCACCACCTTGCCGTTCTCGGCCATCGCCTCGCCGATCGCTTCGAGCGATTCCTCCACCGCGCTGTCGATGAAACCGCAGGTGTTGACCACCACCACATCGGCGCCGTCGTAACTGGGCGAAATCTCGTAGCCTTCGGCTCGCAATTGGGTCAGGATCCGCTCCGAATCCACCAGTGCCTTGGGACAACCCAGCGAAACAAAGCCCACCCGGGGCGGAACAGCAGCAACAGTCATGCGCGCGGCAACCCGGCGAAGAGGCCGCGGAGTATACGGGCACAGGGGTGAGTGAGGTCAGACGAGCAGGATTGGCAAATCGCACAGGAAGCTATGCGGGATAGAGCTGCAGGGTCTCGCGCGTTGCTGTCGCAACCGATCAGATCCCCCGATTCGGGTCGGCAGGCTCGTCGATTTCACGCGGACCGCTCGAGGTCCAGGGCAGCCGACTGGTGGGGCGTTCGATCAGGCGGCGCACCTTCGCCCCCGGATCGCCGGTGGCCGCGCGGCTCACGAAGCTTGCGAATTGCACCACGATCGGGTCGTTGAGGCCAAGGCGGTCGCGCAGGGCGGCGCGGTCGGCC
>DAIMJK010000046.1:4216-4571 GCA_036722245.1 Lysobacterales bacterium | reverse complement strand
CCTTCGGCGGGCCGTCGCCGCGGTGGAGGGCGCGCAAGCGTTCGGGAACCACCGCGTCATCGCGGGTGATGCGGCTGTTGTGGCGCAGGTAGTCCAGCCAGGTCGCGGTCTTGTAGCGTTCGATCCAGATTCGCGGTTCGTGCAGGTCACGCAGCAGGGCCCACTGGTGGGCGCCGTCGCGGCGGCGGATGCGGCGGCGCTCGGCCATCGCGTGGAGGAAGGCGACGATGTCTTCCTCATCGATGATCCATTCGATCGTGACCACCACCGGGCCGGTGCGTGGGTCGACCGGTACCGCGGTTTCCGGTTCACGATATTGCCGCAGCGGATCGAGATCACGATCCGATGCGGGCTC
>DAIMJK010000046.1:0-4206 GCA_036722245.1 Lysobacterales bacterium | reverse complement strand
GCGGCAGCAGCCAGCCGATCACGGCGCTGACGAACAGCGCACTGGCGGCGGCGAGCAGCGCGTTGTCCACGCCCTGCGTCCTGGCCAGACTACCCCACAGCCAGCTGCCGCCGGCCAGTCCGCCGAAAGCGGCCATCTGATACAGCGCCAGTACTCGCGCCACGACCCAGCGGGGCGCCGACAGCTGCACTGT
Source organism: Lysobacterales bacterium (assembly GCA_036722245.1). Classification (GTDB taxonomy): domain Bacteria; phylum Pseudomonadota; class Gammaproteobacteria; order Xanthomonadales; family SZUA-5; genus JAWLAT01. Next base: position 4,013 of record DAIMJK010000046.1, on the reverse strand, counting down.
GACATTGAAGGTCGACAAGGCCATCACCCAGCCGATACCGGCCCCGAGCAAGGCCAGCGCGGTGAGGGCGAAGTTGCTGCTGACGGCGGTGATCACCAGCGCGAGCGCACAACCGGCGCTGGCGCCGCGCACGATCGTCTCGATCGAAAAGCGCGCGCGCAAGCGCGTGCTGGCCAATGCCGCGACCACCGCACCCAGGCCGAAGGCGCCGAGCAGCAGGCCGTAGACCAGCGCACCGCCGTTGACCAGCTGCGCGGCAACCAGCGGCAGCAGGGCGACGATCGCACCGGCGCCGAGGCCAAAGATCATGCTGCGCAGCAGGACGATGCGGATGGCCGGCGACAACATCACATAGCGCATGCCGGCAGCCATCGCGCTGGCCAGTCGCTCGCGCGGCAGCAGCCGCGGTGGCGGTGCCGGTCGCCAGCGCCACAGCACTCCGATCAGGCCGAGATAGCTGACCGCGTTGACCGCAAAGGCAGCCGCCGCGCCGGCGACGGCGACGATGGCGCCGCCGATCGCAGGGCCGGTGCTGCGAGCCAGGTTGAAACCCATGCTGTTGAGGGCCACCGCGGCGGGCAGTTGCGGACGCGTCACCATGTCCTGCACCGAGGCCTGCCAGGCCGGCGCATTGAAGGAGCCGCCACAGCCGATCAGGAAGGTGAGGGCGAGCAGCAGCCATGGCGTCAGCAGGCCCTGCCAGGCGCACAGCGCCAGCGCGACCGATACGATGAGCATGAAAGCCTGCGCGGCGAGCATCACCCGGCGCCGGTCCAGACCGTCGGCGATGGCCCCACCCAGCAGCGAGAACAGCACCACCGGCAGCGCGATCGAGGTCTGCACCAGTGCCACCATGTCGGCCCGCTGGGTCATCTCCAGCATCAACCAGGCCGCACCCACCGACTGGATCAGGCTGCCGAAGTTGGAAAACAGGCTGGCCAGCCAGACGTTGCGAAAGATCGGAACGCGAAGCGGTGAGACAGGGGTGACGGGGGCATCCATCAGGTGCATTGTAGGGTGGGCGATGGGCTCAGTTGGGAGTCGGGAGTCGGGGAGTACCCATCGTTGTGCGCTTCGTACTTGCTGGTGTCGCCGCGCGCGCCAACGTGGACGCCCTCGCCAATGCTCAAGCCGCGGGTAGTAGATAGAGAACGGTATGACTGTCGTCGGTTCCGGCTTTCGCTCTTGCCGTTACTCCCAACTCCCGACTGCCAACTCCCGACTCCCGACCTGGAACCACCAACTCCCGCTGGTACGTCAACTTGAGTCACACTCAGATCGGCGACTACTGAGCGTCTCGACGACTGCTTGCGCCGACCTGACCGCGGACTCCAGCAGGGGCACGCCCTCATGTGCCCACGACCCGCAGTAGTAGACGCGTCGGCCAGGCTGGGCATGCCAGTTGCGTAGCTGATCGAGCACGCTGGCGGTGCCTTTGGTGACCACTGCGCGCTGCATCGGCAGGCGCGCCAGCAGCTTGTCCGGCGCCGGTTCGAACTGCGGGTTCCAGGTCTGAAACAGTGGCGGTGCGTCTGCCAGCGTGGGCTCCACCGCATTCATCCAGACGCTGAAGGTGGCTTGTTGCATCGCGCGATCCATCTGGAAATTGAGCGCGGTCCAGTCGCGTCGATGGCGCGGCATGAAGCGCTCGTCGCGGTGAACCACCAGTTCGCCGGACGCGTAGGTGATGCCCTGCAGCACCTCGCGCTCGGCTCCAAAACGCGCGGCTTCGAGGAAATCCAGCTGGTTGGCCTGGGTGGCAACGATGACCCGGTCAAAGCGGCCGCCCTCGCCGCGCGCATTGCGCACCGTCACGCCGCCCTTGCGTTCATGCAACTCGGTCACGTGGCTGCCCACGTGACACGGAATGTCGCGCGCCAGCGCTTTGGCCAGCGCGGCAGTGCCGCCGCGCAGGCGTTGCGCGTCGCTGGTATGCAGGATCCCGTGCAGCAGGCTCAGCAGCGGCAAGGCGGGCCAGGCCAGTACGTGTTCCTCGTCACAGGTGCAGATGGTCAGCAGGATCGGCAGGATCAGACCGCGCCAGTACAGTGGGTCGGGCTGGTGCTCGGCCAGTACGTCGGCCAGCACGCGATCATCCCTGTCGGCCTGCAATCGCTGCGTCAATCTGGCCAGACGCGCCATTCCCAACGCCAGTCGGGCGCTGCGCAGATCGAGATAGCGCCAGGAGCCGGCAAGCGGCCATCCGGTCAGCGGCATCCGGCTGCTGCGAAACCAGGTGCGCCGATCGGTCCAGCTGCAGGAGGTGTAGACGTTGATCGGGAAGGTGCCGACCTTGACTCGTCTGGCCAGCGCCAGGGTGCTGCGCCAGGCATCCGGATTCATGATCCGCAACGGGGCGTCGACGATGCCGCCATCGACCACCATGCTGTGGGCGGCCATGCCCAGGGCGGGCTGCGATTCGAAGATGCGGACGTCGAAACCCGCTTCGCGACAGCCGTAAGCCGCGCTGAGGCCGGCGATGCCGCTTCCGATCACCGCCACGGATTGGCTCATGCGCACGCTTCCTGTAGTGACCGTCGCGCCGCCCGGGCCGCATCCGGGCGGGGCCATGGCGGAATGGTCCACGCGGCTATTTGCCGCGGCCGCGCCTGGCCGCGGAATTTCGACTGGACCTGGGCGGCAGGTCAGCCCTGAGCAGCTTCCTCGGCCATCCGCTCGCGCACCTGTGCTTCGACCACCGCCAGCGCACTCATGTTGATCAGACGGCGGACGGTGGAAGAGCTGGTCATCACGTAGGCAGGCTTGGCCAGACCCATCAGGATCGGACCCAGACCGATGCCGTCGGTCATCACGCGGGTCATGTTGAAACTGATGTGGGCCGAATCAAGATTCGGGAACACCAGCACGTTGGCGGCACCGGTCAACGGTGAATCCGGCATGATGCGCTCGCGCAGCTTCGGGTCGAGGGCGGCGTCAGCGTGCATTTCGCCGTCAACTTCCAGCTCCGGCGCGCGCGCCTGGATGATCGCCAGCGCGTCGCGCATTTTCTGCGCCGAGCGGTCGTCGAGGGTGCCGAAGCTGCTGCAGCTGAGCAGGGCGACGCGCGGCTTGATGCCGAAGATCGTCAACCGCTGGGCTGCCATCAGAGCCGAACTGGCCAGCTCCTCGGCGCTCGGATCGCATTGCACGTAGGTGTCGGTGAAGAAGAACACACCCTTGTCGCAAGCCACCGCGGACATCGCCGAAACGCAGCGCGCATTCGGCGCCAGGCCGATCACATCGACCACATGGCGCAGCTTGTTGCGGAAGCGGCCGACCACACCGCAGATCATCGCGTCGGCTTCGCCCCGGTTGACCATCAGTGCTGCGATGACGGTGCCGCGCGAGCGCACGATCGCCTTGGCCATCGGTGCGGTCACACCGCGGCGGGCCATCAGCTGGTGGTACTCGGTCGAGTAGTCGTTGAAGCGCGGATCCGAATCGATGTTGGTCAATTCGAAATGCTCACCTTCGCGTATACGCAGGCCGAGCCGTTCGATGCGCTGCTCGATCACCGCCGGTCGGCCGATCAGAATCGGCTTGGCCAGGCCTTCCTCGGTCAGGGTCTGGACCGCGCGCAGCACCAGTTCCTCCTCACCCTCAGCAAACACCACCCGCTTCGGATCGGTCTTGGCGCGGTCGAACACCGGCTTCATCAGCAGGCCGGTGCGGAAGACGAACTGATACAGCTTCTGCCGGTAGGCCTCCATGTCCTCGATCGGACGAGTCGCCACGCCGGAGTCCATCGCCGCTTTTGCCACCGCGGTCGACACCCACACGACCAGGCGTGGATCGAAGGGCTGCGGAATCAGGTACTCCGGACCGAAGGTTACCGGCTCGCCGCCGTAGGCCGCGGCAGCCAGCAGCCGCTTGCCCGGCTTCCATGCCAGATCGGTCAGGGTGCTGGGGGCATCGTTAAATTCGCGCAGCAGCTCGCCATCTTCCGACCAGAAGCGCAGCACCCGCCCGGCGGCGGAGGCCAATACCGGAGGCCCCTGTTTGCTCAGATCGCT
>DAIMJK010000045.1:6305-14730 GCA_036722245.1 Lysobacterales bacterium | reverse complement strand
GTCGGTGAGCTCCGCGAACCGCGTCGAACATGGTTCAGAACGCTGTGGCCGAGTGTCGTCGGGGTCGGGGTCGACCGCCCCAACTTTGCCAGCCCCGCCTCCGCCTGCGATCCTCTTCCGTTCTTCCGCCACCGATTCCTCGAAGCATGTCCCAGAGCACGCCCACCGAGCCCTCCCTGCGGCTACGCGTCTTTCGCCAGCTTCACCCACCCGCAAGCGAGCATGGGCTTTCGCTGGTCAACAAGTGTCTGGTCGGGCTGATCCTGCTGTCGGTGCTGACCGCGGTCATCGAGACCGAGGTCAGCGTGCAGAGCACGTCGGTGCACCTGTTCTGGCTGCTGGAGATCGCCTTTTCCTGAATCTTCGCCGTTGAGTACGCAGCGCGACTGTGGGTGGTGCCGGAGAATCCGCGTTTTGCCGGCCTGCGTTTCGGTCGTCTGCGCTACATGCTTACACCGGCGGCGCTGCTGGACCTTGCGGCGTTGCTGCCACCCTTGCTGACGCTGGCCGGTGGGGAAACCTTCCTGCTTCGCGCCGCGCGGCTGCTGCGTATCCTGCGATTGGCCCGACTCGGCCGCTTCTCGACCGCGATGCAGCATATCGGCGTGGCGATCCGCTCGCGCCGCTACGAGTTGCTGTTGAGTCTGGGCGTCGCCTTCGGCCTGCTGCTGACGTCCTCCACCCTGCTCTATCTGGCCGAACAGGAAGCTCAACCGGAGAACTTCGGCAGCATCCCGCGCGCCATGTGGTGGTCGATCGCCACGCTGACCACGGTTGGCTACGGCGATGTCTACCCGCTGACCGCGCTGGGCAAGTTTTTTGCCGCGATCACCGCGCTGACCGGCATCGGCCTGATCGCAATGCCCACCGGCATCCTCGCGGCCGCCTTCAGTGACGCGCTGCAGCGGCAGTCGGAGCGCGAGTCGAATCCCGAACAGCAGCGTTAACCCCAGCTGGCCGGCTGGCCCGTTGTTCAGCTCTCGAAAGCGGCCATGTCGGTCGCTCGCCGGAGCCAGCCATGCCCCAGATCAAGCATTCCCGTTTGCGTCCCCTGCCCGCCGCGCTCGCCGTGGCCCTGCTGCTCGGTGCTTGCACGACTGCCAACGAGACCCCGCGCAGCGTCGATGGCAAGCGTGAACTCAGCCTCCATGAGCCCAGGACCGACGACCGCGACGCCAGCGCCGAAGTGCTTCGTCTCGAACACCGCGCCCAGGAGGGACTGGCTGACAGCGCACTGTCCTCGCAAGCCTATCCCGCAAGCGCCCCATCCGAACCGGCACCGTCAGGCGGGCACAACAAGGCTCACATGGCGCGACCGGCGGTCGGCCCTGCGGTCGGCGCCAGCTACCCCGCTCCTGCCAGTCCGCTGGCCGATCTGCAGCGCCAGCACGGCCCGGCCGATCGTGAGCGCTACGCCGAGATCAGCACCAACCCGGTCTACGCCACCGCCGACACGCCCGTTTCCACCTTCTCCGTCGATGTCGACACCGGCGCCTACAGCAACGCCCGCCGCTTCCTCACTCAGGGCCGCCTGCCACCGTCGGATGCGGTGCGGGTGGAGGAATTCATCAACTACTTCGACTACGACTATCCGCGGCCAGCGTCGCTGGAACAGCCCTTCAGCGTCCACACCGAGCTGGCGCTGGCACCCTGGAATGGCGATCGCTGGCTGCTGCAGATCGGCCTTAGGGGTTTCGAGGTGACTCGCGAACAACTACCGGCGAGCAATCTGGTGTTCCTGCTTGATGTCTCCGGTTCGATGCACTCGGCCGATAAGCTGCCGCTGGTGAAGACCGCGATGAGCATGCTGGTCAAGCAAATGCGGCCGCAGGACCGGGTCGCGATCGTGGTCTACGCCGGTGCCGCCGGTGTAGTGTTGCCGGCCACTTCGGGCGCCGACCACGACACCATCCTGGCCGCGCTCGACGCGCTCCAGGCTGGCGGTTCAACCAACGGCGGTCAGGGCATCCAGCTGGCCTACAACATCGCCCGCGAGAACTACATCGAAGGTGGTGTCAATCGCGTGATTCTGGCCACCGACGGCGATTTCAACGTCGGCACGGTCAACCAGAGCGCGCTTGAGGATCTGGTCAGCCGCGAGCGCAAGAGCGGGATCGCCCTGACCACGCTGGGTTTCGGCCAGGGCAACTACAACGATCATCTGGCCGAGCGGCTGGCCAATCTGGGCGACGGTAACCACGCCTACATCGATACCGAACGCGAGGCCCACAAGGTGCTGGTGGACGAACTCGGCGCGAATCTGCTGACCATCGCCCGGGACGTCAAGATCCAGATCGAGTTCAATCCGGCGGTGGTCGCCGAGTACCGCCTGATCGGCTATGAAAACCGCCTGCTGGCGCGCGAGGATTTCAACAACGACCAGGTCGACGCCGGCGAGATTGGCGCCGGACACACGGTCACCGCGCTGTACGAACTCACCCCGGTGGCCTCCAACGCGCAGCGCCTGCCGCCGTTGCGCTACCGTCCGGCAGAGTCGACCGCTGCGCAAGGCAATGAAGTCGCCTTCCTGAAACTGCGCTACAAGCAGCCGGACGAAGAGCGCAGCCGTTTGATCGAACAGCCGGTGCAGTTGAGCGAAAACATCGGCGACGGCTCGCCGCAACTGCGTTTTGCCGCCGCGGTGGCCGCCTTTGGCCAGTCGCTGCGCGGTGGCAAGTATCTGGATGGCTATCGGCTGGAAGACATCGCCGCGCTGGCGCGAGCCAGCACCGGCAGCGATCCCTATGGTCTGCGCGGCGAGTTCATCGAACTGGTCGACCGAGCCACGCGCGTGGGCGGCGCAGACCAGACGCAGCAGGTGTCGCAGATCGCTGATTGACTTGGCCGACACCCGACCCGGCTTCCGGGCAGAAGCCGGGGCGGGTGTTGCTGACCAAGATCAGGGCTGAGGACCGATGGACGGCTCAGCGCGACGGTTGCAACAGCCAATCCCGCTACCCGCAAGAAGCACAAGTCGGCGGAACAACACGGCCTGTGAACGTCACAACACCATCTCTGGCCCCTTTTTTCACCAATTGCGTCGCTTTCGTGTCTACGCCAGCTGGGCTACACTTCGGCAGCTCCGCTTATCAGCGAGATTCCATGAAGTTGCGATCCCTTGCGGCTGCTGCCGCTCTAGTGCTGCTCGGAACCACTGCCGATGCCGCCGGCAATCTGCGTCTGGGCATCAACAGCTCCGAACCCATTGCGCTCGATCCGACAGCGTCCATTCAACTGTTCACTCCCACGACCACGACTCAGCGACGGTTTCGAATGGAGCTGGAGCAGCCGGTCCTTTGCACCTCCTTCGCTACCTCAACGACCGACGTTGCGGTGGAAATGATCGATCCACAAGGCAATGCCCTGTACCCTGGGCTGCGCGGCCTGTCGTCAATCACCTACAACGTCAATGACAGCCAGAATCGTGGCTTCGTGCGGCTGTCCTCGATCGGCAGCAGCCAGGGCGAAAACGTGCTGGCCTGCTGCATTCTGACCCCGGCGGTCAACGCAGCCTGCCTGCAAGGATCGAAGATCCAGGGTCCGGTCGTGCCTATCGAATTGTTTGCCGATGGCTTCGAAGCATTCATTCCGCAGACCGGCCCGGATCTGGTCGTGACTGTGCAGGCTCCCGCAACGGTAGCACCAGGCGCGATACTGGCGTACACGATCCGCATCGACAACGAAGGTCCGACCGCAGCCACTGGCGCGCGCATCCGTGAATACTTCAATCTGCTCTCGGCCAATCCACCGGCATTGACACTGGGCTCATGGACCTGCACGGCCAGTGGTGCAGGCAGCAGTTGTGCATCGCCCAGCGGCACCGGCGTAATCAGCGCCGCCAGCGAACAGCAGTTCAACGTCGGCATCGGCGGCTCCATCAGCTTCAATGTGACGCGCATCGTCATCGCCAACCCCATGCCGACGCAGGGTAGCCAGTTGCGTCTGCAGGCCGCCGCCTTCGCGCGACCGGCCGACAACGAGTCGCGCATCGGCAACAATCAGGGCGAGGCACTGGTCACGATACTCAACAACGTTCCGCCAACGATCAGCGATGTCGGCAGTCAGACCATCGACGAGGACAGCACCACCGGCGCCCTGCCCTTCACTGTCGGCGATGCCGAGACCCCTGCCGCCAATCTGATCGTCAGTGCCTCATCCAGCAATACGGCGCTGATCCCAAACCAGATCGCCAATCTGCAGCTGGGCGGTTCCGGTGCCAACCGGTCCATCACGGTCGTACCGGCACAGGATGCGGTGGGCAGCAGTGTGATCACGCTGACGGTCACCGATGGTGGAGGCGCGACAGCCAATGACACCTTTACCGTGACGGTCAATCAGATCAACGACCCGCCAAGCCTCACGCTGGGTGCGTCTCAGGTGTTTCCGTCGGGGACGGCCAGCGGGGCTCGTTTCGTCGAGCCCTGGAGCAGCAACATCTCTTACTGTCCACCGGCGCGGCCCACCTGTGTCGCCAACGAGGCTGGCCAGACCACGTCGATCAGCGCGATCAACCTTGAAGATCCGGACGACATTATCAACGGTGCCATCACGATCACTCCCAGCGGGGCACTGAGCTTCGCTTTGACCGATGCCGGCGGTGGCATCGCCCCTGACGGCGTCGCCTGCTTCCAGGTCCTGATCACCGACTCGGGCAGCAACACGCCGCCCAACGTCAACAACGAGGTCTTTGGCACGGTCAAGATTGAAGTCGGCGATGGCAGCGGCAGTTGCCTGGTCAACTAGGCAAATGACGAGGTCTGAATGGGACCGTTCCAGTTTCCAGTGGCGGTAGCCAGTAGCTGAGAGCCAGGGCGGGAGAGCGTCTGTTTCGGTTGCTGGAGATCGCTCAGGCTTGCGTCGCGCTCCGCGCTTCCCGGTCGATCCAGACTTCCAGTCCCTGCGCATTGAGCTCGATATCCATTGCCAGAATATCGGCAACCTCAGCCCCGCTGCGCGGGCAGCCGTGGGCTGCGGCGCGTGACTGATACAGTTCCGCCAGTGCCGCGGTGATGCGCTGGTGGCGATCGCTCGCCTGGCCATGCAAACGCGCGATCGCGACCATCGCGTCGATCTGTTCGCACAGCGCCGCGGCCAGCGGCACGACGGCCTCGACCCGCCCATAGTGAGTCAGATACATGCCGCTGGGATCAAAGCTCAGCATGCGCCGGATCGAGGCTTTCAGGGCATCGGGCTCGAACTGAACCGGGGTGGTGGTCGGCAGGATGAAGGGGCCATTCGGGCTGTCCAGTTCTCGGTAGGACAGACCAAAGGTGTCACCAGTGAAGAAGCTCCGGCTACGCTCATCCCAGATCACCATGTGATGGCGCGCATGGCCCGGCGAGTCCAGGCAGAGCAGCGGCCGGCCGGCCAGATCGATGCTGTGGCCATCGCTCGCCTCGACGACGCGCTCGGCCGCCACCGGTTGCAGCACCCCGTAGGTACGCAGGACCTCATCTTCGCCGTACACCGCGTTGGCCCCGGCAATCAGCGCGGTCGGGTCGATCATGTGACGGGCGCCGCGCGGATGAATTGCCAACCGCGCCTTCGGCAGTTGCGCCAGCAATTGCCCGGCGCCACCGGCATGGTCCAGATGGACATGAGTCAGAATGAGCCAGTCGACTTGTGCCGGGGTACAGCCCGCGTCGGCGAGCGCGCGCAACAAGTTCGGCAGCGAGCTGTTCAGACCGCAATCGACAAAGGCCGCACGGCCGTTCTCGACGATCAGATAGGCCGCATCGAACTGCGGTCGATGAAAGCCGGTGTCGATGGTGTGGATGGCGTGTGCGGGGGGGGTCATGGGTTTCAGGGCTGAGAGCTGAGAAGAGCAGTTCCGGTGGCCAGTGAAGAGCACGTGGCTCGAGGCCCCGGCGGGGGCAGTGTAAGGCATGCTGCGGGCCGTTGTCGGAACCCCGAGTTGTACTCGGGCAAAGACATCGGAGACGCGCCCAAGCGCATTCCCTGCCTGCCGCCAACGGTGAAACGGTTGCTGCGCAACCGGCCCGAGTACAACTCAGGGTTCCGTTTCCCGAGCGGGTATGGCCGGACCAGGGAACTCACACCCGACCTTCACAGTCGATAGACGCCATCACCGCTGCCAACGAGCGCACTTGTCGCACCCATCGCCCCTGTCGCAACCACCTGGCCCCTTGCCTTTGCTGCTGCTTGCCGGGACGCGGCCGGAGGCTTACAAACTGGCGCCGGTGGCGCGGGCGCTGGCCTGGCCGCATCGCTGCTGCTGGACCGCGCAGCACCCTGAGATACCCGCTGAAACCAGTGATCTGGAGTGGTGGCGGTTGCCGCCGTTGCCACACCCGTTGTCACGGCGGCAGCTGGAGCGGGCACTGCAGCAGTCCATTCTGGGCCTGCTTGCGATGCAGCCGGTTGCGGGAGTGGTGGTCCAGGGCGATACCGCCACGGCCTACGCCGGTGCGATTGCGGCAAGGCAGTCCGGTGTGCGCTTGATCCATCTCGAGGCGGGCTTGCGCAGTGCGGATCCGCGCTCGCCCTTTCCGGAGGAAATATACCGGCGCAGGATTTCGCGCTGGGCCGATCTGCACCTTGCGCCCAGCGCAAGCGCGGTCGAGCGATTGCTGGCCGAAGCGGTTGCCACAGATCGCATCAGGCAGGTCGGCAGTACCGCGGTCGATGGCGTCCGTGCCTTGCCGGTAGTCCATCCAGAGTCAACAACTTTCGATCTGCTGGTCGACATCCATCGGCGGGAGAATGCCGGCCATGCGCTGAAGCAACTGGCGCAGGCGCTGTGTGCGCTGGCTGAATCGGGCTGGCGCATCGGGCTGATGGCGCATCCGAACGGAAGCTGGTGTCGTCGCTGGGACGAAGTCCTTGGCTCATGTCACGGGATCCAGCGCCTGCCGGCGCTGCCGCGGTCAGAATGGCTGATGCTGGCCCGGCGGACGCGCGCGGTGCTGAGCGACTCGGGTGGGGCGGCTGAGGAACTGCCCTATCTGGGCGTGCCGCTACTGGTTTACCGCCACAGCTGTGAGCGGGTCGAGGCGATTGAGCACGGTCATGCCGTGCGTATCGATCCGCACTGGCCCGCGGCGCTGGCGGTACGGATCTGCCGGGCGCTCGATCGCGAGCCCTGGCCGGCGCCATGGGGATTCAGTCCAGCCAGCCCGTATGGCGACGGCCGGGCCGGTCAGCGCGCGGCCTTGGCGATCATGGAGCACCTCCAGCCTAACGAAGGGACGCAGGCACCGCTGCGCTTGTCGGCATGAGGGCGGTGCAGCATTCGGCCGCGATGGCCCGTCTGCAAAGCGATCTGAGCGATCCCGGCTGGCGCCGTGGGCTGCCGCGCGGTGTCATTGGTGCCTGGGCCCCGGACGGCGAGCCACGTCATGCCTATCCGGAGATCGCTGGCTACTGGCTACGCTGGGCAAGTCGTCATCCGCATCTACCGCTGTCGACCGGCACGGCGGTGGTCGATGCGCTGGCCGGGTTGCAATCACCGTCCGGCCTGTGGCCGACCCGGATCGGTTTGGGTCAGGAGTCGGTGCCGCCGATCTATCTGCAGGGACACTTTCTGTACGACCACGCGATGCTTTGGGATGGCCTGCGTCGCTGGGCCGTTGCGCGCCGATGCAGCAGGGCAGCCTTGCTGGCCGACGGGCTGTGGGACGCACTGGACTGCTTCGTCGTGGATGGGCGTTTGAATGCGCGTGTACCGAACCGCAGCGAACCAGGGCCGGCAAGAGCAGCCCATTCGTGCAACGAAGCGCGAGCCGAAGAACCCGGCTGGCATGAGGAAGAGCACCGCGTCACTCGCCCGGCATGGTCTTCGTCCTTCGGACCATTCTTGTTGAAGGCCTGTGCGCGCCTGATCCCTGGACAAGGTTCGCTGGCGAAACTGTGTGCCGCCAGGGTGGACGAACTCATCGAGCTGACCCTGCAATCTCCCCATCCACAGACCCATCCACAGCTGTATGCGATCGAGGGACTCATTGAACTTGGGCGGCCACAGTTGGCGCACGAAGTGCTGCGCCAACTGCTCGCCGACCACGGTGGTCCGGTAGGCATCACCGAGCACGTCGCCGGCGGACCGCGCCGCTCGGACGTGTTGGCGCAGCTGTTGCGCGCGGCCTGCGTGCTCGGCATCGATGATGACTCGACCTGGTCCAGTCTTGCCGCTGAACTGGCGGCACGGGTCGATCAGCAAGGCCGCCTGCCCTTCGCCACCCCGGCTGATGATCGCCCGACCTGGGCCGGACTGTTTGCGCTGCAGGCCTTGCAGCTGTGGTCGGGCCAGCGGTTGTCCGGCAAGGAGTTGATATGAGTAGCGCACTGGACCTGCTGGCTGCGCGAACCTGCGCACTGCCGCGCATCCTCTGGATCGAACTGACCTCACGCTGCCCCTTCGATTGCATCTTCTGCACCCGCGCCAGCCTGCGTGGAGCGGGCGAGCACC
>DAIMJK010000045.1:0-6295 GCA_036722245.1 Lysobacterales bacterium | reverse complement strand
CTGGATTTCGAGTTGTACAAGCGGCTGATCGGTGAACTCGAGCTCCCACAGATCCTGCGCCTGAACTACGCCGGCGAGTCCGGCCACTACCCACAACTGGCCGAGGCGATCGCGCTGGCCGCCGCGACCGGCGCCCAGGTCGAACTGGTCAGCGCGCTGGCCTCACTCAAGCCGCAACGACTGGAAGCCGCACTCGACGCCGGTCTGAGCCGGTTGACCGTGTCGCTACACACTTTGGACCCGGACCGCTTCGACGCGATCTATCGCTTCGGCAAGCTCGCTGCGATGTACGAGCGACTACAACAGGTGCTCGATTGGCGAGCCCGCAATGAGCGCCCTTTCGTCGTCGATCTGGCTTTCGTTGCGATGGAGCGCAACCTCGACGAGTTGCCAGAGATCGCCGAACTCGCACGAGATCTGGACATCGGCGTGCTCGCGGTCCACCCGCTGATCGGCCGTGATCCGTTGCCACTGGGAGCCGCGGTCGAACATGGCTCCGATGGCACCCTGACCGCAGCGTTCAGGGCTCGGCTGCAGATCGCGCTGGCGCAGGCGCAGCAACGTGCACCGAGCCTTGCGATCCAGGTGTCCTCACACGAGCTCAGTCCGGCCACAAGCCTCACGACCCATCCGCAAGCCTGGCCAGGGCCGTTGCCAGCCGAGGCCCGCATTGATGGCTGCGACCAGAGCCCCTTCGAAACCGCCCACATCCTGGCCGATGGCAGCGTCGTGGTTTGCGAGGTGACCGAGAAGCTCAGCATGGGCAATCTGCGCCAACACAAGCTGCGCGAAATCTGGCACAGCGCGGGTTACCAGGCCTTTCGGCAACGTCATCTGGCGGGCAGCGAGTCGGCCTGTCGCGACTGCATTTACAAGCGCGCCTACCGCGCCCAGCCTGCGCAGGTCCGGATCGAGGCGCGCAGCGCGCCCGCTGCACAATTGCTGCGCGGTTGGCATACCGACGATGACAGCGGGGTACGCTGGTCCAGCGCGCAGGCGGCGCTGTGGCTGCCGCGCTCGATCCTGCACCGACATGTCCATCTCCGCGGCCAGCTGGCGCGTCCCGCCGCGAAAGACGCCGAATTCACGATCCGCATTGGGGGGCAACCGGCCCACCGCCAGCGCTATGCCGGATCCAGTTCGATCGACTTGCGACTTCCGGTGCCACCGCACAGCGGCCGGGCGCTGCTGATCGAGTTTGATTGCAGCGCGGCGTGCAGTCCGAATGCGCTGGGCCAGGGCAGCGACGTGCGCGAGCTGGGCTTTGCCTTGATCAGCGCTGAGTGCTGCTGGTAGCGACAGCATTGAACGAGTACACGATCCTCATCCCCGAGCGCGGCCGACCCGATCTGCTTGCAAGCACGCTGGCCGCGCTGCAACGGGCGATTGACGCTACCGAAGCTCGTTGGGCGGTGCATATCGTCGTCAACGGCGCGCCAGAGGCGGACTACGCCGCGCTGCAGGCAACTTGGTGCGAATGGCAGTGGCAGTTCCACGCTCGCGCGCTGGGCTTCCATGCTGCGATCCGGGCTGGCCTGGCAGGGATCGACGCGGACTGGGTCTATCTGCTCAACAGCGACATGCGACTGGCGCCTGATGCGCTGCAGCAACTGTTGCCGTGGTGCGCCGAGGACATCTTTGCGATTGCCAGCCAGATCGAGTTCGCCGACAGCAGCCGGCGCCGTGAGGAGACCGGCTACACCGTTCCGGTGCGCAACAACCTGGGCGAACTGGAACTGCACGACCTGCTGCCGATCGGCGAGTGCGTACGCGCCCATCTGTACGCCGGTGGCGGCGCCTCGATGTTCCGCACCTCTGCGCTGAAGCGTTACCTCGATTGCAGTGGCAGCTACGCGCCCTTCTACTTCGAGGATGCCGACTGGGGGATGCAGGCCTGGGCCGACGGCTTGCGCGTGCTGTACTGCCCGACCTCGCGCGCCATCCATGAACATCGAGGCACGATCGGGCGCTACTACACCGCCGACCAGATCGAGGCCATCGTCCGCCGCAATCTGGCCCACTTCCGCTGGCGCTATGGCGATCTGTTCGGCGCCCCGCGCTGGTCCGGGGGGCGCAGGGATCATCTGGCTGCCGGTGCGCGCGCACTGGTCGGGGAGCATCGCCGGGCACGGGCGCGGGTATTGAGTGCCTTGAGAGCCGAGTCGCTTGCTGACCAGTTGCGGCAACGTTATCCGAACCCGCAGCGGTTTCGCGCACAGCGACCACGGGTGCTGCTGGTTTCCCCCTTCGCAATCCTGCCACCGGCGCACGGGGGCGCTCGGCGGATTGTCGAGCTTGCCCGCGCCAGTGCCGAGCACATTGACTGGGTGCTGCTGCATGACGAGGGCGACAACGCCGACAGTGCGTCGACCGACGACGACCCATGGTTCCGCGAGATCCACCCGATTGGCGGTCGACCGCCGCACGGCCACGAGGATCGTTGGGAGGCACATGCCCACCACCGCTTTCGCCAGGCCCTGCAGCGGCTGTTGGCCCAGCAGCGCTTCGCCGCGATCTGCTTCGAGCAGTTCGAGTGCCTGGGGCTGATCGAAACACTTTCCCAGGCCCCGCCGGTGATCTGGAGTCTGCACGATGCCGGCAGGCTGTTGTCGGAAGTGGACCAGGCGCGGGTCCAGCGGACAATTGAACAGGTCAGCGCGCTGGTACTGAGCACCGCAGCCGATCTGGACTACTGGCAGCATCCGCGCCAGCGGTTGATAGGCAACGGTGTGAGGCTGCCCGTGACGACCCATCAACCCTCGCCAGATGACGGCTTTCTGCTATTGGTCGCCCCATTGCGCTATCGCCCCAACCTGATTGGCCTGCGCGCCTTTCTGGCGGAGGTCTGGCAGCCGCTGCAGTCACGCTATCCGCGGCTGAGACTGCGAGTGCTGGCCGGGCCGGACGCGTTGGAGTACTGGGGTAGCGACACCGTGCCGACCGGTGTGACGCTGGTCGATCGGTACGTTGATCCGGCCGCCAGCTATGCGCAGGCGCTGCTTGCGCTGAACCCGCAAACCGGCACCGAGGGCTCGGCACTGAAGGTGGCCGAGGCGCTCGCGCAGGGACGAGTCGTGCTCAGCACCATCGAGGGTGCGCGCGGCTACGAGGCGATCGAATCCCCGGCACTGGTGCGGGTACCCGAGGTGGCTGCGATGCTGCCCGCGATCGTGCGCTTGCTCGACGATCGAGCATCCCGTCACACCGCTGAGGCCGGTGCATCCGCGGCGATTGCACCCTGGTGCTGGCAGTCGCGTGCCGACAGCTTGGTGAACCTGATCAGGGAGGTCGCCAGCCTGTGAAGCTCTACGACACCATCGCGGCCATCTATGACGCCGACATGGGCACCAGCATGAACCTGCCTGACCTGGCCTGGTACGTGAACGCCGCGGGCGCGGCTGACGGCCCGGTGCTGGAATTGGGTTGTGGCAACGGCCGGGTGCTTGCTGCACTGCATGCGGCAGGTATTGATGTCGTCGGCATGGATCTCAGCCTGCCGATGCTGCGCGGCGCACTCGGGCGATGTGGCCAGGTGGTCGCAATGGCGCAGATGGACTTGCGCCGGCTTTCCCTGCGCGCCGCTTTCGCGCTGGCGCTGCTGCCTTACTCGCTGGTCACGTACTTGCACAATGACTCGGACTGGCGGCAGCTGGCTATCGGCCTGCGCGAGGCTCTGCGACCGGGCGCGTCGGTGATCCTCGACGCTTTCATTCCGCGACCGGGACTCACCGACCGCGGCTGGTTGCGCGACTACGCTCGTCGGCTGGGCGCGCACTGGCTGGTCAGGCGCAAGCGCATAAGCACGCTGACCGATGGCTGCCACCGGATCGAACGTCGCTACCGCTGCCGCGGTATGTTCGGCGGCCGCACGCTGTACGCCAGCGAGATCATCCGCCCCTGCACACCGGCGGAACTGCAGCGGCAAGCCGAGCGCTTTCTCGGCCGGGTGTTGAACGTCGAGTACGACTACGGTGTTGATGGAGGTGCTGCGGATCGGCGCTTCTGCACCGTAACGGTGCGGTCGCTCTTGTCGGAACCCCGAGTTGTACTCGGGCATAGACTTCGCTGACGCGCCGAACCGCATACCCCGGGCTGACCCCCAACGGCAAAAGCGCTTGCTGCGCAACCGGCCCGAGTGCAACTCGGGGTTCCATTGCTCTTGTCGGAACCCCGAGTTGTACTCGGGCATAGACTCCGGTGACGCCCCGAACCGCATACCCCGGGCTGACCACGAACGGCAAAACGGTTGCTGGCGCAACCGGCCCGAGTGCAACTCGGGGTTGCATTGCTCCCGAGTGCAACTCGGGGTTCCGTTCGCGATACCCAAAAGAAAAGGGCGCCCAAAAGGCGCCCTCTTCCATCTTGCAGCGTGAGCCGGGTCAGCTGGCGTTGGCGTCTTCCTCGACCGCCTTCATGCTGAGCCGGATACGGCCCTGCTTGTCGACTTCGAGCACCTTGACCCGCACCATATCCCCTTCCTTGAGCTTGTCGGCGACGTTCTCGACCCGCTCGTTGGAGATCTGCGACACGTGGACCAGGCCATCGCGGCCGGGCAGGATCGTCACGAAAGCGCCGAAATCCATCAGCTTGGCGACTCGGCCCTCGTAGATGCGACCCGGTTCGACATCGGCCGTGATCTGCTCGATACGCTTGCGCGCGGCGTCGGCGGCGACCTGGTTGCTGGAAGCAATCGTGATCGTGCCGTCGTCCTGGATGTCGATGCTGGTGCCGGTTTCCTCGGTGATCTGGCGAATGGTCACGCCACCCTTGCCGATCACGTCGCGGATCTTGTCCGGATGGATCTTCATCGTGAACAGACGCGGTGCGTAGGCGCTCATCTCGGCGCGGGGGGTGGAGATCACCTTCGCCATTTCACCCAGGATGTGCTTGATGCCTGCACTGGCCTGACCCAGCGCGATACGCATGATCTCTTCGGTGATGCCATCGATCTTGATGTCCATCTGCAGCGCGCTGATGCCCTGATCGCTGCCGGCCACCTTGAAGTCCATGTCGCCGAGGTGATCTTCGTCGCCGATGATGTCAGACAGCACGGCGAAGCGCTCGCCTTCCTTGATCAGACCCATCGCGATGCCGGCCACCGGAGCGATCATCGGTACACCGGCATCCATCAGCGCCAGCGAACTGCCGCAGACGGTCGCCATCGAACTCGAACCATTGGACTCGGTGATTTCCGAGACCACGCGGATCACGTAGGGAAAGTCTTCTTGCTTGGGCATGACCGCCTGCACGCCGCGCTTGGCCAGACGGCCATGGCCGATCTCACGCCGCTTGGGTGCAAGCATCATGCTGATCTCGCCGACGCAGTACGGCGGGAAGTTGTAGTGCAGCATGAACTGCTCGCGGCTTTCGCCCTCGACTGCATCAATCAGCTGGGCATCCTTGCCGGTGCCCAGGGTGACGGTCACGATGGACTGGGTCTCACCACGGGTGAACAGCGCCGAACCGTGGGTGCGCGGCAGGATGCCGGTCTGCACGTTGATGGCGCGGATGGTCTTGCCGTCGCGACCGTCCAGACGGGGCTTGCCAGCCAGTACCGTCTCGCGCATCGTGCTGTATTCCAGGTCGTTGAAGATGCGCGCGATGTCGGCATCGGTCCAGCCCTTCTCCTCGCCTTCGGCGCGCAGTGCTTCCACCGTGGCCTGACGGGCGGCGCTGATCGCGGCCTTGCGGTCAGGCTTGCTGGTGATCGCCAGCGCGGCTTCCACCGCCGCCAGGGCCTGCGCCTTCACCGCGGCATTGAGCTCGGCATTGTCGACCTGCGGGGTCCACGGGAACGGCGTGACGCCGACTTCGGCCGCCAGTTCGTTGATCGCGGTGATCGCGGCCTGCATCTGGCGATGGCCAAAGGTCACGGCGCCCAGCATCACTTCTTCACTGAGCAGTTTCGCTTCGGACTCGACCATCAACACGGCATTGGCGGTACCGGCCACGACCAGTTCCAGATCGGAGGTCTTCAGGTCGGTATTGCTCGGATTGAGCAGGTAAGCGCCGTCACGGTAGCCGACCTTGGCCGCGGCGATCGGGCCATTGAACGGCAGACCGGACAGTGCCAATGCGGCCGAAGCACCGATCAACGCCGGGATGTCACCGTCGATTTCGGGAGTCACCGACAGGACGGTGGCCATGATCTGGATGTCGTGGCGAAAGCCCTCGGCGAACAGCGGCCGGATCGGACGGTCGATCAAGCGGCAGATCAGGGTCTCGCGCTCGGTCGGGCGACCTTCGCGCTTGAAGAAGCCACCCGGGATGCGGCCACCGGCGTAGAACTTCTCCT
>DAIMJK010000044.1:11528-14872 GCA_036722245.1 Lysobacterales bacterium | reverse complement strand
CTCGCCGCCGGCGACCGATTCGAGCAGATAGGCGTCGACCCCGTCGGTCAGCTTCAGGAAAGCGCTCAGCGGCGTGTCCAGATCGGCCCGCAGTTGCAGCGTCAACGGGATCCGCGTATAGCCTTCAGCGGCCAGCGTGGCAAAGCGTTCGGCGTCCATGTCCGTTTGCGGTCTCCGTGGCTGCGCAAGGCCGGGGATTATGCGCGATTGAGGGGGCGTCGACAGGCGGCGGTGCTGGAATCCGGGAGTTGGGAGTCGGGCGTAGGGAGTAAGGAGTAAGGTCAAGCGCTCGAGCACTGAAGTGGATTTCGGGCTTCCGCAGCAACCGCAAAGCGATCCGCTCCAAGCTGCGTACTCCCGACTCCGAACTCCCGACTTGAGTCCTGGACGCCAGGGTTTGACAAGGCCGCCTCAAGGCCAATCCATTGCACAGACACCGACCACCCGCCGCATGAGTTATTCTTCACCGGACAAAGCTCTGGCTGCGCGGAAAAACCGGAACATGCGGATCGACCTGTTGGAAGACGATGCCGATCAAGCCGCCTTGATCCAGCAATGGTTGCAGGAGGACGGCCATCAGGTGCGCTGGTTTCAGACCAGCAATGAAATGACTCGTGCCCTGCACCGGGAAGTGCCGGATGTGCTGTTGCTGGACTGGGTTCTGCCCGAGTCCAGTGGCATGGATGTTCTGACCTGGGTCCGCCAGAGCTTTCTGGGCCAGATCCCGATCATCTTCCTGACCGCACGCGAGAGCGAAGACCATGTGGTACGCGCGCTGCAGGCAGGCGCCGATGATTATCTGGTCAAACCGGCCCGGCGACGCGAATTGCTGGCGCGGATCCAGGCGCTGGGTCGACGTAGCGGCGCACTCGGTCCGGGTAGCAGCATCAGCAATGTCGAGCCCTTTGAGATCGATCCGGGTCGGCGCCTGATTGCGGTCAATGGCCAGCCAGTGGAGCTGACCAGCAAGGAGTTCGATCTGGCGGTGTTCTTTTTCTCCAAGGTCGGCCATCTGGTGACCCGCTCGGCTCTGCTGGAAAAGGTCTGGGGCCGCAGCAGGGTGGTCACCACGCGCACCGTCGATGCCCATGTCAGCCGCATCCGCAAGAAGCTGGGGATCGATGAGAACAACGGCTGGCGCCTGATTTCGATCTACCAGCACGGCTATCGACTAGAGCGGACCCGGCAGCAGGGCTGAGTTCCTGCTGCAGGCAAGGACGCTTGCAAGCTACCGGTCTGCAATCAACCAGGACACAGCTGATGGCGCAGGACAAGAAGGCAAACGCAGGCAAGGGCGAACTCCCCGAGGGCAATGTCGACCAGATCAGGGAAATCCTGTTCGGCGGTCAGATGCGCGACTACGATCGCCGCTTCCAGGATCTCGAAGACCGCCTGCAGCGGGATCTGGATCGCTTCCGGCAGGACCAGCACAAGCGCCTGGATGCGCTCGAGCAGCTGATCCGGGACGAGGCCGAGGCGCTCGCCTCCGGAATCAAGCGACTCGATGGTGAGCAGCGCAAGCAGCAGGCGACGCTGACCGAACAGCTCAAGAGCAGCGAGACCCGCCTGCAGGCCGAAATGGCCGAGCTTGCCAATCAGTTGGAAGAGTCTTCCCGGCAGTTGCGCGATCGCCTGCTCAAGCTCAGTCAGGAGACCGCCGACGGCATCCAGCGGCAGGCCGACGACTTCGGCCGCAGCCTGTCCAGCGCGACTCACGAGCTGCGCGACGTGAAGGTGGCGCGCGAGGAACTGGCCGGCTTCTTCAGCGAGATGGCCTTGCGACTGAAGCGAGACTTCGAACTGCCTGGAGAGTGAGGCCAGACGTCTGGCAGAACCATGGCCGATGAGATCCAACGCCTGCGCGAGCTGTTGGCGGTCGCCGATGCGGACTCGCAGGCGCAGATCAAACAGCGCGTAGACGCTCTGGAGCAGGGCTTTGCCGAGTTGCCGGCGGCCCTGCCGGAGGCACTGCAGCAGGCCGATCAGCGGGGACCGCAATTGGCCGCCGCGCTGGAGACGCCACTCCATCGCTCGATTGAACACCTGGCGCGCAAGCGCCGTGATCTGCTCGCTCATGCCCTCTATCCGGTCCTCGGGCCCGCCATCCGCAAGGCGGTCACCGAAGCGCTGCGGCAACTGGTGGAGAACCTCAACCGGCTGCTGGAATCGACCTTTACAGTGCGTGGCATGCGCTGGCGACTGGAGTCCTGGCGCAGTGGCGTTCCCTATGCGCAGGTCGCCTTGCGCCATCTGTTGCGCTATAGCGTCGAGCACCTGTTCCTGGTCCAGAACGGCTCGGGCTTGCTGCTGGCGCGTGCCCAGCAGACCGAACTGGTCGGCCGTGATACCGATGCGGTGGCCGCGATGCTGACCGCGATCCGGGATTTTTCGCGCGATTCCGGACTGGCGCCGGAGGATTCCGAGCTCCACGAGGTTTCGTTGGGCGAGCATCTGCTGCGTCTGTATCCGGGTCCGGAGGCCTATTTGACGGCGGCCATCAGCGGCGCTCCGGGTAGCGAAATCGACGCCTCGCTGGCCGAATTGCTGGAACAGATCCATGTCGCAGCCGAGAGCAGCCTGGTGGCTGGTGAAGCGAACTCGTTGCTCGACAGCAAGCTGAAGGCATGGCTGGAGCAGTCCGGGCAGGCTCAGGCACTGCGCGAGGAGGCAGCGCCGGCCCGGCCGTGGTTCGGCTTGATGGCTCTGGTCGCTTTGATCGGAATGCTGCTGCTGTATACGGGCGAGGGCCTGTGGACCCAGCACCAGGCCGCCGGCCTGGCAGCGGTCTTCGATGCCGAGCCGGGCTTTGAGGTGCGGGTCGAGCGGGCCGGTTGGCGCAGCCTGCGCCTGCGCGGGTTGCGTGATCCGCTGGCGCGTACAGCGACCGAGGTGGCGGCCGAGCATGCCTGGTCGGGTCCCTTGCAACTGAATCTGAAGCCCTATCTTGCGCTCGACGATGTGCTCCAGCGCAGACGTCTGATCGAGGGGCTGGATCCGCCTTCCACGGTGCAACTTGAACTTCGCGACGGCCGGTTGTCGCTGCTGGGCCAGGCCAGTGCGGCGTGGATCGAACAGAGCCGCAGCCGACTGGCCAGCTGGCCCGGTCTGCTCGATACGAACTACGCGGTGAGGCCGGTCGAACAAGCTCCACCGCCCGAGCCCTCGCGCGCGCAAGACCCAGCTCCGGAGCCGATCGTGAGCTGGGACATAGGCTTTGATCCCGGCGCGACTTCGGCCGATGCGACTGCGATACTCGACGACGTCCATCGCCACTATCTGCGGATGTCCGGCCAACTTGTGCTCAGGATCGAGGCCGAGACCGATGGCGTCGGCAGCCTGCAGGT
>DAIMJK010000044.1:0-11518 GCA_036722245.1 Lysobacterales bacterium | reverse complement strand
GGTCAATCAGCAACTGGCGCTGGAGCGCGCGGACTGGGTGATGCAGGAACTGCTGCAACGTGGCGTGGCCGCGAACCGTCTGGTCCTCGACGCGGTAAGGCCTCGAGTTGTCGCCCATGCCGACGCCGGTCACCGCCGGGTGATGATTCGGGTTGCCGAGACCGAGTAGGGCGCAGGGCTCAGGAGTGAGCGGTCTGCACCAGGCGCGATTCAAACTGATGCAGCGATGTGAAGCCGGGAGTCGGGGTCGGGGTCGGAATCGGAATCGTGAGTGGCGTGGGGTTTGGCCACCCAACGACTAGCCGTGTGCGGGCAGCCACCAACAACGTGGTCAAGTGTAACGCCGCACTCGACAAGGTCGTGGCGATCCTGACAACGCAGGGCGGCGTGGCGACAAGATTCACGAGAAGGTTAGTCGGATACGCCGGCAAGGATCGATTCCGATACCGATTCCGACCCCGACCCCGAGGTGAGCTCCCTGGCGGCGGAGAATTCAGCGTTGATGAGCGCCGCTTCAGCATCATGTTTGAATCGCACCCGTCGGCCCCAGTTTGACCTCCGGCTGGCTACAATGACGCGCAGATGACCGCCACGCCAAAAATCACCGACCACGTTCCTGCCGCGATCGCCGACTATCTGCTTGGCCTGTTGTCGCAGCGCGAGTGCGTGCTGTGCCTTGATCTTTCCAGCGATCGGAGCGGCTTGCTGTACGGTGATCCCGAACACTTCGGTCTGCCGCCCGGTCCTGCCGCCAGGGTGGTCATGGCCGAAGTGCTGATCGGGCAGGATGAACACGTTGCCGGCCTGCTGCTGGAGGATTTGCAGATCGGTCACGGATGTCCGTGCGATGTGCATCAGGTGATCGTTGGCGTTGCTCGCCACTTGCTGTTGCTGGACCGCAGTCAGGCCCATGCTCGGGCGCAACGGGTGCAGCAGGGATCGCATGAGGCACAGTTGGCGCATCAGCGCCTGGAGGGTCGCTGGCGGCGGTTGGGCAGTGAGCATGAAGCACTGGCTCGACGCTTCCACGAGTTGTCAGAAGCGCAGCGCCTGCAGGAGGGTTTTGTGCGCCGTTTCGCGCACGATTTCGGCACGCCGATCAGTACCGTGCTGGGCCATGTGGACCTGCTGCACGACGAGCATCGACCAGCGCCGGAACGGCTGCGCAGCCTGCAGAGCATCCGGCGCGGCGTGGAGTATCTGCATCAGTTGGTGGAATCGGTACTCGATCAGGCGCGGCTGGAAAATCATCAATTCGAGTTGCATCCGGCCCCGTGTGATCTGGTCGAACTCTGCGCTGACGTACGCGACTTGTTCGAGCAGGCTGCAGTCGAGCGTGGCCTGCTTTGGCAGGTCTCATTGGAACCGGCGCCGCCCGGTCTGGTGGAAATCGACGCGCTGCGACTGCGACAGTTGCTTTTCAATCTGATCAGCAACGCGTTCAAGTTCACTCTGCACGGGTCAGTCACTTTGCAGATGAACTGGGTGGCTGAGCGTATCTCGGTGCGCGTCAGCGACACTGGCGCTGGCTTGAGCGCAGCGCAGCAGTCGATATTGTTCGGGGAATATCAGCGCTTCAAGTCGGGAGTACGCGGAACCGGTCTGGGGCTGAGCATCGTGCGGCAGATTCTCAGCCATATGGGTACGCATTTGCGGGTGCATTCAGTGGTGGGCCTGGGCAGCCGCTTCGAGTTTGACATCGCCGCGCCGCGGGCGCTGCTGTCTGACCCCAAGCGACGGCCTGCCGATGCGCCGCAGGCGGCGCTGAGCGAGCCCGGCGGGTTTCGGTCTGATCCGCTTGTTCGCGCGCGGAGCAGTTCGACCGTGGCGCCCAGACCGCCTCGGCCGGAAGCCGACCGTGCGCTGGTGATTGATGACGATCCGGATCTGGGTCTGTTGCTCGGGGCCTATCTGGAGCGTCTGGGTTGGCGCTCCGAGGTCTGGCAAGCATGGCAGGAGTCCGCCGGGGCTCCGCCCGGGCTGGTCATTGTCGACCTGAGCCTGGATGCCGCATTGTCAGGATTGGATGTGATCGAAAGCGCCCGGTTGCGCTGGCCGGATGCGATTGTGATCGGAATGTCAGCCGATCGCAGCCAACATGTGCAGGCACTCAGTCTGAAGGCTGGCGCACAGGCCTTCATGGGCAAGCCGATTGCCGAGCACGTGCTGGTGCATACGCTGGAGCGTTGCATCACAAGCTGAGGGCGACCTGTCAGCGGCGTTGCAATGATGGATGCCTTGTCACGCAGGAACAGCGACCCTGGCCGACCGGGTAGCCACGCGGGTGTGCATTCAAGCAGGATGGCCAAGGTGAGCCTGCGCATCGCGGCTGACCGCATCCCAGCGTTCAAAGACCGCCTTCATGCCGTCACTCAATGCATCCCGGGCGGACTCATCATGGCTGTCGAGAATGGCATCGGCGGCGCGCAAGGGCTGCCGAAGTTCCTGCCCCAGTCCCTCCAGGCCATACATCGACGTGGACCCTGCCAATCGGTGCAACAAGGAGCGCAGTTCACTCAGGTGCTCGTTACTGGGATCGCCGACGAAGTTCTGCCACAGCAAGCGCAGCTGTGCTTCCTTCTCGGGCAGGCTCGCCAGATAGCGCTGCATCAACGCCTCCGGAACTCCCAGTTGCGTTTCGATTTCGCCCACAAGCATCTCCCTGCTGAACTTTGCATGCTTATATCAGAGTCGCCGCAAGTTGACGAACCGTGAAGGGCGATTGGCTACTTACGGCAAGCTGGGCCACCGTTTCGCTGCACGAAGCAGCGCCGGTTAGAGGTCCTGATGATAGCGGACGTAGGGAATCCGTTCGAAGGATTCCGCACCCTCATCCAGAGTCGGGTCCAGGCCCTTTGGCGGCGGGTTGCCGTAGCGCAGCAGATTCTGTGCGCCCACCGAGATCACACCCTGCCAAGGTAGCCGCCAGGAGACCCCGAGATCGAGCCCGGCCCAGGGCAGGAAGTCCGACAGCCCGGGCAGATCGACCACGCGAGTTCCCAGCGCCGCGCCCAGATTGCCCTGTTCCAAAGTGAAGGTGAGCGCGCCCTGATCCAGCGTCGTTGGGGCAACACCAGTCACGCCGTGCAGCTGGGCGCGGGCAAGCGCAAGTCCAATCCCGATCCTGCTTTCCGGGTCCAACTCCAGCATTGCCTGCAGATCCAGACCCAGAGTCCGATTGTGTCTGGCGATCGGGCTGTGCAGCAACGCCTGAGTTGGGGAGGCGAAGTCGAAAGAATGTGGCAAAGGGGAACTGCTGAAGGCCGGACCGACCAGATCCAGATCACGCCCTTCGCTGTGCTGCAGGGACACGCCTATCCAGCCCTTTGCCAGATCCAGCTGCGCACCTACAGCCATGCCGTGACTGCTGTTGCCGGCGGTAGACCAACCGAAACTCTCGCAAAGGTCCGGCCGCAGCGGCGCCAGGTCATTGTGGGTGATCAGGCCCAGGCATGGTCGGAACTCGCTACCGGCGAGCATGCCCTTGAGACTGAGCCGATCGATGACCGGGACCTTGCCTTGCACCTGCACTCGCCGATAGGACGGAGCCGACCATTGCTCCGGTGGCGACTGGACCTGCAGAAACCCCAACAGAACACCATCGGCAGCTTGCGTCGGGCCGCTCTGGCTGCGGTTCATCAAGACCACTGGCACCCAATCCGTGTCCGCAGCCTGCTGCTGGACCAGGGAAGGCAAGCCAATGTCGGTGTAGTCCCAGACTGGCTGTGCATGCCCGCTGCTGCAGGCACAGATGAGCGCGAGTGCGCCCCCGAGCCTGAGTTTCAGCGTTGACCACCAGCTCACCGACCGATCTCCATGCAGGGCTAATGACGAGGTGTAGTACTGCCTGAATCGCAAATCGTAAAACCGCCAGAAAAACCTGGGCCTGAAGCTTGGACTGAGTATGGCACCGAAGGTTCCCAAGCTTCCGGGGTTGTTCATGCAATCTCTCACCACATCATTGTAACGCCTGAGCCGGGTTCATTGCATGCGTGTTCAGGTGCAAAGCGTGACCGTGCTCGACAAAGGTCTGACTAGATCTCCGCCAGATCGCCCTTGCTCTCGAGCCAGCTTCTTCTATCACCGGCTCTCTTGCGTGCCAGCAGCATGTCCAGCATGTCGCTGGCCTCGTTGTCCTGGCCGATGTCCAGCAGCACCAGCCGACGGGTATCGGGATGCATGGTCGATTCGCGCAGTTGGGACGGATTCATTTCGCCTAGTCCCTTGAAGCGGGTGACGTTGACCTGACCGCGCAGCTTCTCGCGTTCGATTCTTTCCAGCAGCGCGTTGCGCTCGCTTTCGTCAAGGCAGTAATGGACCTGCTTGCCGATGTCGACGCGAAACAGCGGTGGCATGGCCACGTACACGTGGCCTGCCCGCACCAGGGCCGGAAAGTGCCGCAGAAAGAGCGCCGACAGCAGGGTCGAGATGTGCAGGCCGTCCGAATCGGCATCGGCGAGCAGAATGACCTTGCCATAGCGCAGACCCGAAATGTCCTCCCGACCAGGGTCCAGCCCGATCGCGACGGCCAGATCGTGCACTTCCTGCGAGGCCAGCACCGCGCCGGAATCCACCTCCCAGGTATTCAGGATCTTGCCACGCAGCGGCAGGATCGCCTGGAAATCCTTGTCCCGTGCCTGCTTGGCAGACCCACCGGCCGAGTCACCCTCGACCAGGAACAACTCGGTGCGAGACAGGTCCTGGCTCTGGCAATCGGCCAGCTTGCCGGGCAGGGCGGGGCCGCTGGTGATCTTCTTCCGGACAATCTGGCGTTCACTCTTGAGCCGTCGCTGGGCGCGTTCGATCGCCAGTTGAGCGATCCGCTCGCCCAGTTCGACGTGCTGATTCAGCCAGAGGCTGAAGCTGTCATGGCTGGCGCTCTGGACGAAAGGCGCCGCGGTGCGTGACGACAGTCGTTCCTTGGTCTGGCCGGAGAACTGTGGCTCCTGCTGCATCAGTGACAGCACGAAGGCGAGTCGGTCCCAGACATCCTCAGGCGCCAGCTTGAGCCCACGAGGGAGCAGACTGCGGAACTCGCAGAACTCGCGCAGCGCTTCGGTCAGGCCGCTCCGCAGGCCGTTGGCGTGGGTCCCGTGCTGCGGCGTCGGAATGAGATTGACATAACTCTCCTGCAAGGGCTCGCCTTCCGGCAGCCAGGCCAGGGCCCATTCGACCCTTGCCGTCTCACGCTCGATGCGGCCGACGAAAAGTTCGGGCGGCAGCACGCTCTGGTCTTCGAGCAGCCCCTTGAGGTAGTCGGACAGGCCATCCTCGTAATACCAGCGGGTATGCTCGCCGCCGGCCTCGGTCAACTCGACTTCCAGCCCGCGGCAGAGCACCGCCTTGGCCCGCATCAAGTGCTTCAGCCGGGGAACCGAGATGCGCGGCGAATCGAAGTACTGCGGATCAGGCCAGAAGCGCAGGCGGGTACCGGTGTTGCGCTTGCCGACCGAGCCGATCACGCGCAGCGCCTCGTCGACCGCGCCATTGCGGAAGCTGATCGCGTATTCCTGACCATCCCGGCGAATCGTCACTTCGACCCGCAGCGACAGGGCATTGACCACCGATACGCCGACCCCGTGCAGACCGCCGGAGAAACTGTAGTTGCGGTTGGAGAACTTGCCGCCGGCATGCAGCCGGCACAGGATCAGCTCGACGCCCGGCACGCCATGTTCGGGATGAATGTCCACCGGCATGCCGCGGCCGTCATCGTCGACTTCCACCGAGCCGTCATCGTGCAGCTTGACGGTGATGCGTTTGGCGTGACCGGCGAGCGCCTCATCCACCGCGTTGTCGATCACCTCCTGCGCCAGATGATTGGGCCGGCTGGTGTCGGTGTACATGCCCGGCCGGCGCTGGACCGGTTCAAGCCCTTGCAGGACCTCGATATCGGCGGCGTTGTAGTGAGTTACAGCCATGAGCGGGTCACAGGCATGGGTGGGTCACGGGCATGGCGTTGACTCTCCTTGTCACGATGGTTGTTGCGGGGCACTGATCCCGCCGTCCGGCGGGCGCGGCATTATAGGGCGAGCGCGCGCAATCAGCCGGCGCTGGCCTCCAGTGCCTCACCGATCTCCCACATCGTCCGCAAGGCTGGTTGGTCCAGCGCCGGAATCGTGCTGGCCGGGCTGTACAGGCTCCGGTGCAGTTGTCCCAGGCGCTTGCCGATCGCTTCTTGTTCCGGCAGGTCGACGAATCTGCCGCACAATGCGCTGCGGCGCAGCAGGATCAGAAAGGCTGTAGCCTTGAGGTCGAAGCCGGGTCCAATCAGGCCCCGTTCGATCAATGCGTGCGCATCATGATGAGCCTGCATCGAGCGGACCGGATAATCGCGTCGCCCGAACAGCCAGAAGCTGCGTCGTCCGTCGCGATGCAGTACATCCCGATCGGCCAGCCCCTGCAGCAATCGGTCGGCCAGTCCGGACGCCGCAATGCCTCGCTGCCGCAACGTGGACGCCGCGCTGACGGGCGCGCGCCCGCGCAGCCGCTGATGCACATCTTCGACCAGCAGATGATAAGAGGGCAGGTGTTGTTGCAGGACCAGTTTGCCGTCACGCAGGACCAGCTCACGCAGCGAGGCCAGTTCAAGCAACAGAGCGGCCCGCAGTACCCGCTGATCGAGCGCCCGCTGGTTCTTGAAGCGCCCGCTCAACGGGTCGAGCGCAAGCAGCAGCAGGCATTCGGCGAGCAGCATCTAGCTTTCCCTGGTTCACATGGGGTTGGTGGTACTAGTGCGTCAAGGGCGACGAATGTCCCATCCCGTCCCACCGGCGATTGTGAAACATCTTCGTTACGGCTGCCCTTCGGCACCATCGCGGAAGATGTCGTCCGGTCCGAGAGTGGGAACCAGCAGCGTCAGTTCATGACTGGCCGGGTCACCCTGCTCGGCCATGTCGAAGCGTAGCTGGCCCGGCAGCGGGGCGCGATCGGTGCGAAAGCTGAAACTGTACAGACTGCCCCAGTTGAGGGGGTTGTCCCCGCTCATATCGAAGCGCAGCGTCGCGTTCTCACGCTGGTGGGTCCAGTCGTTGTCCGGATCGTTGTCACCGTCGTGGAAACGTATCGATTCCAGCGTAGCGTCCGCGGGCAGTTCCAGCCTGAATGCGCTCAGGCCCCGGTTTGACAGCAGACGCAGATTCGGCTCGCTGCCCTGGGTGATCTCGCGCGCCAGGGTGAAGTTGGCCACCGCGTAGTGGTAAAGGAACTGGCCCGGCTCGATCTCCATGACCTTGACCGCCGCCTTGAGCTGACCTTCGCTGGTGCTCAGCAGGCGGTTGCGTTCGCTCAGGCCGGTGCCGGCCGGATCGACCCAGCGATCGATCACCGGACCCTGACTGTAAGGGCCGGTATTGCCGAGTAGCCAGCCATTGCTGTAGCTGGGGACGAAGCTGCGCGCGCCCATCGTGTTGTAGATGTTGACGTCCTCGCGAACCAGGTACCAGCCCTCGAACTGATAGCTGGCCCCCACGTGCAGATTCAGGTCCAGTTCCGACTCCCTGACCCTGGTGCGATGATCGAAACGACCGATCTGCGGGAAACTGTTGACGCCGAAGCAACCGGGGTCGTAAACCGAGCCACAGCGGCCCCAGCGCACGCTGTGGGGGGCGATCTCGCTGCGTGGACCCAGCCGCCGGTTGGTGTCGTTGTCGCCGGTGCCGTAGGTATCGCGACAGTTCGGCCAGAGGATATGGAAGTTGTTCTGAGGATGCGTCTGCGGGCAGCTCTGGCAGGCCGAGTTGACGGTCAGGAAGGCATGCTTCACGCCCGAACGCGCGATCTGCAGCAAGCGCCCGTCGGCTTCGATGCGGTAGATGTTCCAGATCAGAAACGGATGCTGGTCGTTGCCATAGGGCGCGAAAGTGCCCCTGAACATCTCGTGCCAGGGAACCGAGGCGGTGTTGGGCGCGTTGCTGTTGCGCAACTCGGCGGCGGGCGTGATGACCATTTCGGCGTCCACGCCGCCAGGACCATCGCAGCTCTCTGACTCGGTGTTGCAGCGATGGACAGTGAAGCCGCTCAATCCGATCAGTTCCACATCGGCCTCGTATTTTTCGCCTTCCGGCTCGGCCGGATCGACCGGGACGCCGGGCCAGCGGATCGGCTGACAGAACTCGGGATCGGCGGCCAGGGCGCGGGTCTGCTGGAAGCGAGTGAGGATCTCTGCCTGCCCCAGATAATGGCCGAGGTATTCCTCCCGACCCAGGAGCGAGGCCAGCGCCGGACCGAGCCGAAGATCGATGTTCCACAGGCGGAACTCGTCCGAGAGGGGATTGAACCTGAAATGCATGTGGTCGAGCGCAAACCACTCGACGCCATCCTGATCGGTCAGGCTCAGGTTCAATGGGCCGCTTGCCGACGGCCGCAACTGCGGCGAGTTCAGCGTCATGGTGTCGCCACCGAGGTGCAGGATCACTGATCCTTGCAGTTGCAGCCGACCGCCGGTGAAGCTCTGCAGGCTGCCGTGTGGCGCGGCGAATTCAAGCGCGCTGGTATTGGCGATGGTCAGCTGCAGTGGCGCTGCGGAGCCATCATCAGTGGTCACCGCGGTCACCCCCAGCGTGCGCCAGATGGCCAGTTCCGGTTGCAACCGGAATTGCCCCTCCCAGACGCTGAAATGGCTGTCTGTACCGGTGTCCCCGGAGTCGACGACCGTCGACTCTGCATGCACCGCCAATGGCAGCCACAGCAATATGGATAGGATCAGAGCTCGCATCGCCAGGGTTCTCAACGGGGATCTGATGCGCCAAGCAACACTCCCCTCAGCGCTGCCGGAAACTGGTATCGCGCCTGAACCGGTGCCGGTCAGGTGAGCCGAGCAGGGCTGGAAAGTGCGACACCGCACACAAATATAGCCGAAAAGCTTCGTGCTGGCGTGAAGTGTCCAGTGTGCATCAGCTTCTTCCAATCCCCAACAACAGCCGCTCGATGACCTCCCCATAGACCCGCACCATCGGTTCCAGACAATCGACCGCAACGCACTCATCGGCCTTGTGGATCGTCGCATTCAACGGGCCGAGCTCCACCACCTGGGCGCCGGCCGGAGCGAGAAAGCGACCATCGGAGGTGCCGCCGCCGGTGTCGGCCTCGGCGCGCTGGCCAAGAACCGCTTGCAGGCTGTCCTGCACCGCATCGAGCAGGGCGCCATCAGCGGTCAGGAATGGTGCGCTAGACAGGCGCATGCGCAGGTCAAAGTCCAGGCCATGACGGTCAAGCAACTCGCGCACGCCGGCCTCGATGCTGGCCAGGCTGGAGGCCGTGCCGAAGCGTGAGTTGAAGGCCAGCTGCAACTCGCCAGGAATGACATTGTTGGCGCCGGCACCGGCCTGGATCTGGTAGATCTGGAAGGTGCTGGGTGGGAAATGCGCGTTGCCCGCATCGGGCACGAAGCCGGCCAGCTCGGCCAGTGCCGGAGCGAGCAGATGGATCGGATTGCGCGCCAGCTGCGGGTAGGCGACATGACCCTGCTGGCCGCGCACGCTCAGGTAGCCGTGCAAGGAGCCGCGTCGGCCGTTGCGGATCCGGTCGCCGAAACGGTGCTCGGAGGAGGGTTCGCCGATCAGTGCGTAGTCGATCCGGAGCGCTCGTTCGGCCAGCCACTCCACCACGCGCTTGATGCCGTCGTGGGCCGGACCTTCCTCGTCGCTGGTCCAGCACAGTGCGATTCGTCCAGGGTGATCGGGATGTGCGCGAACGAAGGCTTCGGCGGCCAGGCACTGCGCCGCCACTGCCGCCTTCATGTCAGCCGCACCGCGCCCGTACAGCATCCCGTCGCGTTCGCTCGGCTCGAAAGGCGCTGATTGCCAGTCTTCGAGCGGTCCGGGCGGCACCACGTCGGTGTGCCCGACCAGCGCCAGGGTGGGGCCGCTCTCACCGTGCCAGGCCCACAGGTTGTCGACCTCGCCGAAGCGCAGATGGGCGATGCCGAAGCCGGCCGCGGCCAGTCGCTCGGCCAGCAGGGTCTGGCAGCCAGCGTCCTCGGGAGTCACCGAGGCCCGCTCGATCAAGGCCCGGGTCAAGCTCAGGCAGTCCATCGCAGCCGCGCTCAGCTGCCGAACAGCGCGTTGTAGGATTTCTCGCTGAACCCGACCGTTGCCGTGCCTTCACGCAGCAGCAGCGGGCGCTTGATCAGCGTCGGCACTTCGGCCACCAGCACCAGCCAGGCGGCTTCGTCGGGCGGGGTCTTGCGTTCTGCGGGTAGACCACGCCAGCTGTAGCTGGCCCGGTTGACCAGTTTTTCCCAGCCCAGCTGGGCCGCGCACTGGCGCAGCAGCTCGGGGTCCAGTGGTTGCTCGCGGTAGTCGACGAAGCGGTAGCTGATGCCGGCGCCGTCGAGCCAGGCCATCGCCTTCTTGCAGGTGCCGCAGTGGGCCAGTCCGTAGAGGGTCGGCTCGCTGTTGGTGGTATCGCTCATTCAATGCCTCGCAGCAGTTCGTTGACGCCAGTCTTGGCGCGGGTCCGCTCATCTACCTGCTTGACGATCACGGCGGCGTAAAGGCTGTGGCTGCCGTCGCTCGCAGGCAGGCTGCCGGAGACGACCACGCTGCCGGCCGGGACGCGGCCGTAGTGGATCTGGCCGTTGCTGCGATCGTAGATGCGGGTCGACTGACCCAGGTACACCCCCATGCCGATCACCGCGCCGCGCTCGACGATGACCCCCTCCACGACCTCCGAGCGGGCGCCGATGAAGCAGCCATCCTCGATGATCGTCGGCGCCGCCTGCAAGGGCTCCAGCACGCCGCCGATGCCAGCGCCCCCTGACAAGTGCACCCCGGCACCGATCTGGGCGCAACTGCCGACCGTGGCCCAGGTGTCGACCATGGTGCCCGGGCCGACATAGGCGCCGATGTTGACGTAGCTGGGCATCAGCACCACGTCACGGCCGATGTGCGCGCCGCGCCGGACGATCGCGCCGGGCACGATGCGCGCGCCTTCGGCCTCGAAGTTGGTCGCGTCGAATTGGCTGTAGCGCAGATCGACCTTGTCCCAGCTCGGGCCGACCGGCCCCGGCATGAGCCGGTTGGCACTGAGTCGGAAGTGCAGCAGCACCGCCTTCTTCAGCCATTCGTGCACGACCCAGCCAGTAGGTCCGGGCTCGGCCACCCGCAGCGCGCCCGTTTCCAGTTCGTGCAATACGTCCTCGACCGCCTGACGCAGGCCGTCCGGCGCCCGCTCCGGGCTCAACCCGGCCCGTTCCTCCCAGGCGTGGTCGATCATCTGTTGCAGTGGATGAGACATGGCGTGACCTGAAGCTCGCGTGCGGGCCGCCAGTGTAATGCCTGCGGCGGTCGACCCGACTCTCGTCTCCCATCTGGGGGTGTGCGACAGACTCGTGTTTCGGGAAACCTGTGTGGGTCAAGGGCCCAGGGCTCAGGGCCCAGGGCCCAGCAGGTCAAGGGCCACTTCGTGACAGGTCGGACCATAGGCAAGGATCAAACGACCGTTCGGTTCCGAGTTCGCCGCAATGTAGGCACCGGACTGGGCCCTGAGCCCTCGGATTCACCCGGAGCCCTACTTCGAC
>DAIMJK010000043.1:6503-15026 GCA_036722245.1 Lysobacterales bacterium | reverse complement strand
GCATAGCCCGAGATGGCTTTCACTGAAGACGAGCGTGCGGCGCTGTTGCTGTTGCGCGGGATCGGCCCGACGGTCCTGCTGCGCTTGCAGCAACTGGGCCTGGACGATGTGACCGCGCTGGCAGAGGCAGACGTCGATGCGGTCGTTCGACTGGCGGCCGGGCTGACCGGGTCGAGTTGCTGGCGCAACAGCCCACAGGCGCGAGCTGCGATAGAGCGGGCGATAGTCTGGGCCGGGGGCCAAAAAAGCTGACGATCACGCTGACCGCTGGCGCTCATCGTGACGACAGGCAATGGCATGGTTTCAAAGGAGCTCCAGCAATGAGTCAATCAGAGAACAAGGACGTCGACCAGCTCGATTGGGACAAGGGCGCTGGCCTGCTGCCGGCGATCGTGCAGGATGCCGACAGCGGCCGAGTGCTGATGCTCGGCTACATGAATGCGCAGGCTCTGGCGCAGACCCGGGCGCTTGGCAAGGTGACCTTCTATTCCCGCAGCAAGCAGCGGCTGTGGACCAAGGGTGAAAGCAGCGGTCACTGGCTGACCGTGGTCGGCATCGAAACCGACTGCGACCGCGACACCTTGCTGATTCAGGCCCGACCAGCCGGACCGGTCTGCCATCTGGGCACGCGCACATGTTTCGGCCAGGACAACGGAACGCCGCTGGCTTTCCTGGCCGATCTGGGCGCGGTGATCGAGACGCGCAAGGGCGCAGCAGCCGACAGCAGCTACACCGCCCGATTGTTCGCCAGCGGTACCCGCCGGATCGCCCAGAAAGTCGGCGAGGAAGGGCTGGAAACCGCGCTGGCCGCCGTCGCCCAGGGGCGCGATGAGCTGCTCGGCGAGGCCGCCGATCTGGTCTACCACCTGCAGGTCTTGCTCAGCGACCAGGGACTGGGGCTGGCTGACGTGGTTGCGGTGCTGCGGCAGCGCCATCAGTGATTTGAGCAGTTCCAGTGGCCAGTGGAGGAGCGGCGGGCCAGGCAGATCGCAAGCGCCTGAAGAGCTGAAGAGCTGATTGACCACAAAGGACACGAAGGACACAAAGGAGAGCAAGAAGCGAGAGCCGAACAGGCGTGACTGTATCGCCCGCCGGGGCCTTGTCTACAAAGATCGGCTCTTGCTCTCATCTGCGTCATTTGCGGAAAAATGCTCTGCTGCCCGGTGCACGGTTAGTCGTTTGTGGCCAAGATCCAGGTCGTTGCCCGGTCGTTGCCCGGTCGTTGCCCTCGGTTCCGATTCCGATTCCGATTCCGACCCCGACCCCGACCCCGACCCCGACTCCCGCCTTCACATCACGGCATCAGTTTGAATCGCACTCTCGGCCCAAAGCTTGAACGATACGGCAAAATGCCGTACATTCCATCGATAGGAGTCAAGTTGCTTTCCTGACCCCTCAGCCCTGTATTCGTGAGAGTCCGCCATGCCCGCATCCGCGACCGACATCAAGACTGCCCGCCTCGAAGCGCGCATTCCGGTTCACATACACGACCAGATGCAGCGTGCAGCTCGTCTACGCGGGATGACCCTGACTGGCTATCTCATCGCCACGGCAGGCGAAGATGCGCGCCGTGTTGTCGAGCAAGCCGAGATCATGCGGCTGGCACGCGCCGACCAGATTCGATTTGCTGAGGCGCTGATCAATCCGGCCAAAGCGAATGAAAAGCTGGCTCTTGCTGCAAAACGCCATGCCCAACTGTTCGAGCGTCAGTGAGCGCTCGATTTATCGTCGAGTCACTGGAGAAGACGCATCGGCGCAACGAGTTTTCCTGCGGCAACGTACGCATAGATCAATATTTCCACAAGTCCGTGTCGCAGGATGTCAAACGCAACTACGCGACCTGCTTCGTCGCCCGCGATATCGCCACCGACTGCGTGGCCGGCTTCTACACACTGTCTTCCAGCAATGTCCCGCTGACCGAGGTGCCCGCAGCGCTGGCTCGAAAACTGCCACGCTATCCGTCCGTTGCGGCTGTTCTGATTGGCTGGCTCGCACGCGATCGCCGCTACGCGGGTCAGGGGCTCGGCGAAGCCCTCTTGTACGACGCGATTCGAACCGTCGCCGATGCACCGATAGGCACCCACACCATTTTTGCCGAAGCCGTCGACGATCGGGCCGCTGCTTTCTATGCAGCCTTCGGGTTCATCCCGTTGGTCGAACGTGCCCACACGTTGTTTCTGCCCTTGGCGACGGCCATCAGCCTGCACACCGACTGATCGGCGTCGGGGTCGGAATCGGAATCGGTGTCGAGGGCAACCACGCGCCCGTGGTTGATGATGACAATGCGGGGCGGCTATACGGCGGTTCGCGACGACGAGGCTGGGGAGGCCGGTCGACGGATCGATTCCGAGTTACCACCGTGCCCGGCGAGGCGCACATCTTCAGTGCTTTTCCTTTGTGTCCTTTGTGTCCTTTGTGTTCAGTGCTCTTTTCGGTTTTGCGCCTTTCCCGACCCCGAGCCACAGCCGCGCAGGCCGTCCACCTCACCCGCGCTCAGCAGGCGCCAGCGACCCTTCGGCAACTCGCCCAGTTCCAACTCGCCGATGCGGACCCGGATCAGCCGCTGTACCTCCATGCCCAGACCAGCCAGCAGCCGTCGGATATGGCGGTTGCGGCCTTCGTCCAGGCTCAGGGCCAGCCAGCGACTGCGGCCGTCGGCGCTTGGTCGCAGCAATTCGGCGCTGACTACGCCCAGCCGTTCGCCGCGATCGACGATGCCTGCCGCCAGCCGGGCCAGCAACTCGGTGTCGGCCAGTTGATCGCTGCGCACGTGGTAGGTCTTGAGCGGACCGCCGTCGGTGATCGCGGCGGCCCATTCGGGGTCGTTGCAGAACAGCAGCAGGCCCTCCGAGGCGCGGTCCAGCCGACCGACCGGGGCCAGCCAGGGCAGGCTGTCCGACAATACATCCGCGGCATCGTCGGGCCAGGCCAGTTCGGGTTTCAGGCGGTCGTATACGGTCGCGCGGCCCTGCTCATCGGCAGTGCTGGTGGTCAGCCCGCGGGGTTTGTTCAGCATCAGATAGCGCGGGGTTACCTGACCGATCGGCGTGCCGTCGAGATCAATTCGCTGCGCATCGAGGGTCGGCGATTCCGGATCCCGGACCACCCGGCCATCCACCCGCAGGCGGCCGGCGCGGATCCAGCGCTCGGCCTCGCTGCGCGAGCAGATACCCAGTTTCGACAGCCGGCGCGCCAGTCCGATCCGGCGTGCAGCGGCCATCGCCGAGCTCAGCGCCGATCTTCGGCCTGCTCGGCGAAACGCCATTCCAGATAGGCAAAGGCCGCGCGCAGGCTCTGTACCTCGCCGCCGACCGGTCGACCCGGGCGCGGCTTGGGATTCCAGCAGTAGGTGTCGACATGGGCCCAGCGCTGACCGGGCGTGATGAAGCGTTTCAGATACAGCGCGGCGGTGATCGCACCGGCCAGCTTGGAGCTGCCGGTGTTGTTCAGATCGGCGATCGGGCTGGCCAGATCGAGCAGATAATCGTCCCACAGCGGCATCCGCCAGAGCGGGTCGCCCGTTTGCCGACCACCGGCGAGCAAGCCGGCTGCAAGGTCCTCGTCGTCGGTGAACAGCGCCGGCAGGTCCGGACCCAGCGCAACCCGCGCCGCGCCGGTTAGGGTGGCGAAATCCAGGATCAGTTCCGGCGACTGCTCGCAGGCGTAGGTCAGGGCATCACACAGCACGACCCGCCCTTCGGCATCGGTGTTGCCGATCTCCACCCGCAGCCCGGCGCGGGTGCGGATGACCTCACCCGGCCGATACGCATTCGGGCCGATCGCATTCTCGACCAGCGGGATCAGCAGCTTGAGCCGAACATCCAGCCCGCTGGCCATGACCAGCTGGGCCAGTGCCAGCGCGACCGCGGCGCCGCCCATGTCCTTCTTCATCAGGCCCATGCCGTCGGCGCTCTTGATGTCCAGCCCGCCGGTATCGAAACAGACCCCCTTGCCGACCAGCGTTACCGCCGGCTGCCCCTCGCGGCCCCAGTCCAGCTCAAGCAGACGCGGCGCCCGATGGCTGGCGCGACCGACCGCGTGGATGGCCGGGAACTGCTCGGTCAGTTCATCGCCCTGGTGTACTCGCACCGTGGCGCCGCAAGTCTGCGCAATCGCGGTTGCGATCTCGGCGAACTGATCCGGTCCCAGGTCCTCGGTCGGTGTGTTGACCAGATCGCGACCCAGGCGCCAGGCGTCCGCAATCGCCTCCACCCGCTTGCGCCGGGCGGCATCGGCAATAACCAGCGCGACACCTTCCGGCGCCTTGCCGCTGTAGCGGGCAAAGCGGTAGCCACCGATCAGGAAGCCCAGAGCGAGGGTCTCCTCGATCTCGCCCGTGCGCTCGCCCGTCAGCTGGTACGCCCCCTG
The DNA here is from genome assembly GCA_036722245.1 of Lysobacterales bacterium. Lineage (GTDB taxonomy): Bacteria > Pseudomonadota > Gammaproteobacteria > Xanthomonadales > SZUA-5 > JAWLAT01. The sequence continues at coordinate 10,658 of DAIMJK010000043.1, read as the reverse complement.
CGGCAATCCCTCGGCCAGACCGCAAAGCGTCCACAGCGGTGCTCTGGCATCGTAGCTGACCGCCACCGCGGCGAGCGCGCCTTGTGCATCCGGCAGCAACAGCAGCTGCCCGGCCGCGGCGCGGAAGCCATGCGCAGCTGCCCAGCGCCGATGCGGCTGAGACAAGCTGCCCAGCCAGCTGTCGAGTTCGGAGACGGACACCAGATGAACCGGGCAGGCGGATTCGGTCGCGGCAACGAGTCGGGTCATGAGCGAGCCTGGAGTGTGGATGCGGTGATTCTAATCTGCTTGCCACGGAGCGTGGGTGTTTGTGCAGGGCTGAGGAAGAGCAGGGCCCAGGGCTCAGGGCCCAGAAAGCCGCTTCAATGGAACCCCGAGTTGTACTCGGGAAAAGGACCCAGGAGATCTCCAGCGTGCGCCGCAGGATGTCCTGGCCAGGCCGCCGCGCTATCCGCCCAGCGAGTTGCGCGCCGGCCGGGGTGGCTATGCGGTGGTCAAGCTGCTGGTCGGCGAAGACGGCAGCGTGCTGGAGCGCAGTGCCGTCGATGCCACCAATGAGCAGTTCAGCAGGGCCGCGCTCAAGGCGGCCAGGGACTGGCGCTTCGAGCCGCTGTTGATCGACGGTCGTCCGGCGCGCGGCGAGATCTATTTGCCGACCAGCTTTGCTGTCCGCGGCCAGCCCATGCCGAAGGTTGACCTGTCCGAGCTGATTGGACTTGCCCTCGAGGCCGATCGTCCGGCTTTGGCGACCGCGCTCGGCGGTCAGTTGCTCAGTGAGGACATCCAGGGTCTGCTTTGATTTCCGCACGCCTCACCCCTCCAGCCAGGCCTCCAGCGCATTCAAGTCGGCAAAACGTCGAACCGGTTCGGGTCGATCGGGCCAGCTGTGCAGACCGCGGTCGATCCAGGCGGCCTGGAGTCCGGCATCGAGGGCGCCCTGGACGTCCTGCAAGGGGTGGTCGCCCACATGCAGCACGCGTGCCGGATCGATTCCGGCGCGCTCGCAGGCGTGAAGAAAGATGACGCGATCCGGTTTGCCCACGCCAACATCGCGTGCGTGCACCGCGCCGCGGAACAGATGGTCGATGCCGATCCGGCGCAGACAGGCGTTGCCGTTGCTGAGCGCCAGCAATGGAAAGCGTCCGGCCAACCGTTCCAATACCTTCCGCGCTTCGGGATAGAGCTCGACCCGGTTGCGCGCGGCATAGAAGGCCTCATAAGCATTGTCCACCGCGTCGGCGCCCAACCCGAACGGGGTCAGCATGCGCTCGATGGCGATCAGCCGCAGACGAGTGAAGTCGTAGCCCAGTTCGGGTTGGCCGAGCCAGATCTCATCGCGCAGCGCATGCATCCGGGCAAGCGGCCACTGCGTCGCTGCCGCCGGGCAGTGCTCGGCGAACCAGTCCAGCAAGGCCTGGTCAGCGGCGGCAATGGCCGGCGCAATCGGCCACAGCGTATCGTCCAGGTCCAGTGTGATGGCGGCGATCGGCGTGGTCGGGTGGGAAGGCATCTGGGAGATTCTATTCCGGCGGTCGCGGTCGCAGCTACGGCAAACGCGGCTCATGAGCGTAGACGCAAAGCGCGGTCAGGCCAGCGCACTCCAAATGCGCGCCGCGCGACCCCATCTGGAGTGCGGCGACCGGGCGCCGCTCCGGGCTCGGGATGACGTTCGACTTCGTCGCATCCATGCGACTGCACTGTGATGCGGTTCGCGGTGCGCACCAACATGCTGCGCGCAAGTCCGTAGCGTTTCTGGGTCCGTTCCCGAGTACAACTCGGGGTTCCATTGAAGCGGCATTCCGGGCCCTGCTCCACTGGGCCCTAGTGGTGATGATGCGCATGCCCATCCGACGCATCCTGCTCGCCCGGCGCCCGGATCGGCACGTCGATGACGATCTCGCCAGCGTTTTCGAAGTGTAGCGTCAAGGATACAGACTCGCCGGCGACCAGCGGGGCGGGCAGATCGAGCAGCATCAGGTGCAAACCGCCCGGCTCCAGCGCGACCGTGCTGCCGGCCTCAATCTTCAGGCCTTGTTCGATCTGGCGCATCTGCATCACGTCGCCCACCATCCTGGTCTCGTGGATCTCGACCCGACCGGCGCTGGTGGAGCTCGCTTCCAGCAGCCGATCGGCCTGGTCCGCACTGCCGGTCAGCATCATGAATGCGGCTGAAAGACTTGAACCCGGCGGTGTGGCGCGGGCCCAAGGCTGCTCTATCTCGACCGCGATGGCGGGCAGGCTGAGCAGCAGGGCTGACAGCGCGACGGGCAGAATCAGGCGTGGTTGCATGGCAGGTGGCCTCGGATTGGTAGTGGATACAGGTGATCGCAAGCGTCCGGTGCAGGCGCGTGTTTGGTACTGGCCGAATGCCTCATCGCAACGGCACCAGATAGGCGCGGCGGCCGCGGTAGATCGTCAGCATCAGGGCGCCGTCGCCAGCGCGCTCGACCAGCGTGCGTAGTTGGGCCAGGTTGTTCGCTTCCAGCCGGTTCACCGCGACAATCAGGTCACCGGCAGCCAGGCCATTCTGCGCCGCCCGGCTGCCGCCCTCGACATCGCTCAGCTGGACCCCGCTGACGCCGCGCTGACGCAGGTTCATCGGCAGCTCGGCCAGGGTCGCTCCGGCCAGCCGTGGGTCGAGTTCGGCGCCACGCACGCGGGTGGCGCTGGACGCGTCGAGACGGAAGTTCCGGCGCAGCGGCCTGCCCTCGCGCAGCAGCTCGGCATTCAGATTGCGCTCCAGTGGCAGCAGGCCTTCGATGTTCTCCAGTTCGGCCGCCGAGCGCACCGGCTTGCCGTCGAGCGCAGTGATGACGTCGCCGGCCTCGATGCCGGCCTTCGCTGCGGCCGAGTCCGGCAACACCTGGGTCACGACCGCGCCGCGGGTCTGCTCCAGACCCAGCGCGCGGGCCAGGTCGGCACTCAGGTCCTGCGCCTGCACGCCCAGACTGCCGCGGCGCACTTCGCCGTGCGCCAGCAGCTGTTCCATCACGCTGCGCGCCAGGCTGGACGGAATCGCAAAGCCGATGCCGACATTGCCGCCCGAAGGCGAGAAGATGGCCGAGTTGATGCCGACCAGCTCGCCATGGAGATTGACCAGCGCGCCGCCGGAATTGCCCGGGTTGATAGAGGCATCGGTCTGGATGAAATTCTGGTAGCCGAGCCCACGCAGACCGCTGCGGCCCAGCGCGCTGATGATGCCGCTGGTGACGGTCTGGCCCAGTCCAAAGGGATTGCCGACCGCGACGACGAAATCACCCACCCGCAGATCGTCCGAGCTGGCCAGCGGCAGCGCCGCCAGATTGCCGGTCGGGATCCGCACCACCGCAACGTCTGTGTCCGGATCGGCGCCGACCAGTTCGGCTGCCAGCGTGCGGCCATCGAGCAGCGTGATCTGGATCTCGTCGGCCTGCTCGATCACGTGATTGTTGGTCAACACCAGGCCGCGCTCGGCATCGACGATGACGCCCGAGCCGAGCGACTGCTCGATCCGCTCCTGCGGTACGTTCGGCAGATCGAAGAAGCGGCGCAGGAAAGGATCGTCGAAGAACGGACTGCGCACCCGCACCCGTGCCTTGGTGTTGACGTTGACCACTGCCGGCGTGACCCGTTCCAGCATCGGCGCCAACGAAGGGAGCGGCTGGCCATCGACCGCGCTGGGCAAGGTGGCCAGCGCCGGGCCGGAGACGATGGCGACGGTCAGGCAGAGCAGCGCCGCCGCAGCGGACGGCAAGCGCCTGGCAGCGACATGGGAAAGTTGGAGCAAGGACATGCAGACCTCCAGCGCAGATACCCGACGACTATTGGGCATGACCTTGGCTGAACTCAAGGGGAAGGGGTAGGGCCCAGGGCACAGGGCACAGGGCCCAGACATCGCTTTGATGGAACCCCGAGTTGCACTCGGGCCGTCGCGCAGCGACGTGTGCATCGGATCGCGATCGATTCCGGTCAGCTGGACCGGCCCCGGCGTCGCCTGGCCTCGTCGCCCGAGTACAACTCGGGGTTCCTTGCGCAGCGCGGTGCCTATCGGGAACCCCGCGTTGCACGTCGGGCCGTCGCGCAGCGACGAGTGCTTCGGATTGCGATGGGTTCCGTTCACCGCGACGGGTCTGCGGCGTCACCTGGCCTCGTCGCCCGAGTACAACTCGGGGTTCC
>DAIMJK010000043.1:0-6403 GCA_036722245.1 Lysobacterales bacterium | reverse complement strand
GCGACGGGTCTGCGGCGTCACCTGGCCTCGTCGCCCGAGTACAACTCGGGGTTCCTTGCGCAGCGCGGTGCCTATCGGGAACCCCGCGTTGCACGTCGGGCCGTCGCGCAGCGACGAGTGCTTCGGATTGCGATGGGTTCCGTTCACCGCGACGGGTCTGCGGCGTCACCTGGCCTCGTCGCCCGAGTACAACTCGGGGTTCCCGGAGAGCCCACCGCTACCCGCCCAAGGACAAAATGTGACTCCGTTCGTCACCTCGTGCTTGCGCCGATGGCGGGCCAGCGCCTATAGTTGGGTTTCCGGCGCCGAGCACTAGATATAGTGGTTCAGATTCACTTAAACCCCTAGCTATTGTGTCATTTGCTGAATCGGTGCCAATCTCCGAAGGCAATGGAAAGACCATAACAACGCCCCATTTGCCGCAATAGACCTCAAAACGCCCAACAGTCACCCTGCACGTACCCTGGGGAGGGGAAACAATGAGTTCGGTCCGCCTCGAAGCAGTCCGCGACAGCGCCAAACAAGACAAGGAGATCGACTTGCAGCCGGCCTCGCTCGATATCTGGGACAAGAAATATCGTCTCAAGAGCAAGCGCGGGACGGCCATCGATCAGACCATCGACGACACCTACAAGCGGGTGGCGCGAGCGCTGGCCGATGCCGAGGCCACGCCGGAGCTGGCCAAGCACTGGAACGAGCGTTTCCTGTGGGCGCTGCGCAAGGGGGCCATTCCGGCCGGCCGGATCACCTCCAATGCCGGCGCGCTGGAACACAAGCCGGCCACCTCGACGATCAACTGCACCGTCTCGGGCAGCATCGGCGATTCGATGGACGACATCCTGGAGAAAGTGCACGAGGCAGGTCTGACGCTGAAAGCCGGCTGCGGCATCGGCTACGAGTTCTCGACCCTGCGGCCGCGCGGCGCCTATGTTTCGGGTGCCGGTGCCTACACCTCCGGCCCGCTGTCGTTCATGGATATCTACGACAAGATGTGTTTCACCGTGTCCAGCGCCGGCGGTCGGCGCGGCGCGCAGATGGGCACCTTTGATGTGTCCCATCCGGACGTCAAGGAATTCATCCGCGCCAAGCGCGAGGACGGCCGCTTGCGCCAGTTCAACCTGAGCCTGCTGATCACCGATGATTTCATCGCCGCGGTCAAGGCCGATGCCGACTGGCCGATGGTCTTCCCGGTCCGCCGCAGCGAAAAGGACGAGATCGCGCTGGACGATCCGGAAGCCGTGGTCTGGCGCGACTGGCCGCTGCACGAGGGCTATGTCAGCCGCGACGACGGCAAGGTGGCGTGCAAGATCTATGGCCGCGTCCGCGCGCGCGGGCTGTGGGACATGATCATGGCCAGCACCTACGACTATGCCGAGCCCGGCTTCATCCTGATCGACCGCGTCAACGAGATGAACAACAACTGGTGGTGCGAGGACATTTGCGCCACCAATCCGTGCGGCGAGCAGCCACTACCGCCCTACGGCTCGTGCCTGCTCGGTTCGGTCAATCTGACCCGCTTCGTGCGTGAGCCCTTCACGCCGCGGGCTCGTTTCGACTGGGATGAGTACCGCGAGGTCGTGCGTGTGTTCACCCGCATGCTCGACAACGTGGTCGAGATCAATGGCCTGCCGTTGCCACAGCAGCGCGAGGAGATCACCCGCAAGCGCCGCCATGGCATGGGCTTCCTGGGCCTGGGTTCGACCGTGACCTTGCTGCGGATGCGCTATGGCTCGCCCGAGTCGCTCGCCTTCACCGAGCAGGTGGCGCGCGAGATGGCGGTTGCCGGTTGGGAAGTCGCGCTGCAGCTGGCCGAGGAGAAGGGGCCGGCGCCGATCCTGAGCGAGGAGTTCGAGGTCGATCTGGCGATGCTGGCCAAGCGCCCGGAGATGGTCAGCGATGGCTGGAAGGTCGGCGACAAGATTCCAGGCCGGCTGCTGCATGCCCGCTACAGCCGCTACATGCAGCGGGTGGCCGAGGTGGCGCCGGAGCTGGTCGAGAAGCTGGCTCAGACCGGCGCGCGCTTCACCCATCACAGCTCGATCGCGCCCACCGGCACGATTTCGCTGTCGCTGGCCAACAACGCCAGCAATGGCATCGAGCCCTCATTTGCCCACCACTACTCGCGCAACGTCATCCGCGAGGGCCGCAAGAGCAAGGAGAAGGTCGAGGTCTATTCCTATGAGCTGCTCGCCTACAAGGAGCTGATCAACCCGAAGGCAATGCCCTTTGCCGAGGACCCGCAGGCGCAGTTGCCGGATTACTTCGTGTCCGCCGACGACATCACGCCGACCGCGCACGTGGATATCCAGGCCGCCGCCCAGCGCTGGGTGGATTCGTCGATTTCCAAGACCGCCAACGTCCCAACCGACTATCCGTTCGAGGATTTCAAGCACATCTACCTGTACGCTCATGAGAAGGGGCTGAAGGGTTGCACCACCTTCCGCTTCAACCCGGAGGCCTTCCAGGGCGTGCTGGTGAAGGACAAGGACCTGGAGAACACGACCTACCGCTTCACGCTCGATGACGGCTCGGTGGTCGAGGTCAAGGGCAACGAGGAGATCGAGTACGACGGCGAGCAGCACAGCGCCGCCAATCTCTTCGATGCGCTGAAGGAAGGCTATTACGGCAAGTTCTAGCCGCCGAACAACGGAGCACGGCCATGGCAAATGGCAAGATGGGCAATCCGCAGCAAGTCAATTCGGGAGCATGGCGCCGCGGTCTGGGCCGGGCGCTGCTCGCGACCCTGCTGGCATCGACCGCGGCCACCGCCATGGCCGACGAGATCCTGCGTCCGCGCGACAAGGCGGCCTTCGAGGCTGAACTGAAGGCGCTGCAGGAGAAGTACGGCGTGCCGGATGCGGCGACCGCCGAAGGGGGGGCGGACACGGCAATCGCCGTGGCCGTGCCTTCCGCGCAAGCTGCGCCCGCAGCGCAGGTGGCGGCTGCCGACGAACCGGCTGCCGAGCCTTCCGTGATCGTTGTCGACACGACCAAACCAGGTCGCGCCCTTGATGCAGCCGCGCCCACGCCCGCCGCAACTGACGCGCCCTCCGCCACACCAACCAGTGCCGCCGCACCGATGTTTCCCGGCACGCTGCTGCAGCCCCGGCGCAAGGATGGCGTGGTAGCGCAATCAACGCCAGAATCCGACCGGACTGCCGGCGCGCCGCCGCCGTCCAGTGCTGCAACGGTTCTGCAGGCCGATGAGACCGATGTGGCCCGGTCACCCCGGTCGACCGCGCAAGACGCATCACCGGCCGCGGCCGATGCCGCCCCGGCGTTGCAGTTCAGCGGCACGATGCTGACACCACGTGGCGGTGCAGCACGCGCCGAGACCGCCGCGGCGCCATCCGCGCCGGTTTCGGGTGACGCGGCGATGCCTACCCGGCGTTTGTCACCGCCGTCCGGCGCCAACCGTGGCGACGAGATGGTCGGCGTGCCGGCACTGCGGATCGCCCTGCTGCCGGTCGGCCAGAAGCAGTTCCTGCTGCGCGAGCAGATCTACGACGCCGAGTCGCTGGAGATCTATCTGCGCAAGCTCGATCAGCCGATCGACAGCGTGGTGTTGCTGGCCGAAGCCGACCATATTATCGAGCTCGGCCATCTGGTCGCCCTCGGCCAGCTCAGCCGGACCCTGCGGGTGCCGACGCTGTACCAGCAGGGCGGCAACCTGCGCGCCCTGAGCGTTCGTTGATCCGGGTTGCGCCATTTCCATGATTGAAACCAGGCACCAGTAATTCCCCACATTCCAGCGCGTCCCACTGCCGCGGCGCGCTCCAGCAGGACTGAACACATGGCCATCAAGATCAACCGCAAGATCACCGCCTACAGCGTCGTCAAGCCCGACGAGGCACCGCCCGCCGCGGTCGAAGCGCAGGAAGAGGCCGGCGCCGAAGTCGTCCATCTGCACGAGCGGGTCGAACGGCCGGAAATCCTCGAAGGCACCACCTACAAGATCCGCTCACCGCTGTTCGAGCACGCGCTGTACGTGACCATCAACGACATCATCTTGAACGAAGGCACCGAGCACGAAGTGCGCCGCCCCTTCGAGGTCTTCATCAACTCCAAGAACATGGAGCACTTCCAGTGGGCGGTCGCCCTGACCCGCATCATGAGCGCGGTCTTCCGCAAGGGCGGCGACGTGACCTTCCTGGTCGAAGAGCTGAAGGCCGTATTCGACCCCAGAGGCGGCTACTTCAAGTCCGGCGGCGTCTACATGCCCTCGGTCGTGGCCGAACTGGGCGCGGTGATCGAAGACCACATGAAGCGCATCGGCCTGATCCTGCCCGATGACCCGGCCGAACGCGAAGCCCTGAAGAAGAAGAAACAAGCCCTGCGCGACGCGATGAAGAATCGCGAAGAAGGCCACAAGAACGCCGAGGCCGCCGGCGACACCGAAGCCAGCTACCCACCCAGCGCCCAGCTCTGCCACAAATGCCACACCAAGGCCGTGGTGGTGCTGGATGGGTGTCAGACGTGTTTGGCGTGCGGGTATTCGAAGTGTGGGTGAGTTGGGGGCCTGGGCATGGTCGGGCCATTCGTTAGAGGGCTCAGGGCTCAGGGCCCAGGGCCCAGTGGCTGGGTCGTCCTTGAGTTTGCGCCCAGCCGGCGCGCTCCCCTGAGACCGCGGGCGTCCCGCCCGCAGGCTCCGCAATCCGGGGGACTGCCAAGTTTGCCGCACTGCCGATCTGGGAGCGCCGGCATCCTGCCACCTGGCTGCTCCGAGGCCGGTGCGGCCTGCTGACTACCGACCACGCCATCAAGGACACCGCACAAGGGTCACGATGCCAGAGCATCTCTACTGTTGGCGCTGCGGCATGATCATTCGTTCTACGGGCCACTTTGCGGTCATTGTGGCAAACCGCTCCGTACTCCAAACGCGACGTTTTGCGCAGCCTGCGGTACGCCTGCGCCAGGGGGCTGAGGCCCACCCGTGCTCCACCACATAGACTTTCCCGTCGCCGATCTTGCCCGCAGTCGGGCCTTCTACGAGCGCGCGTTGGCGCCGCTGGGGCTTGCAGTGACCATCGCGTACAGCAACCACGCCGGACGAAAACTGGTCGGCTTTGGTATGCCGTCATTCGATCCGGTGTTCTGGATTCGAGATGGTGGCCCTGTCGGTGGCTGCCTACATGTGGCCTTCGCGGCGGACTCGCGCGCTGTGGTCGATGCCTTTCATGCGGCGGCGTTGCGGGCCGGCGGCACGGATAATGGTGCGCCAGGCCTCCGACCACGCTATGGCGAGCACTGGTACGCAGCCTTCGTGCTGGATCCGGACGGCCACAACATCGAAACTGTATGTCGGGTGCCGGAGTCGCGTTGAGGGCCCGGCCGAGGGCGTGCGCCTGATCGCTGCTGGCTTCAAGCCCATGCTGGACGAGTCAAACGGGCGATGACTTTGTCGCCGTTCACTCCGAATCTTCTGCTGCGTCCCTGAATCCCGGTTGAACCGATCCTGACCAAAGTCAGGGTCGATGATCCACCGCTGGTCACAACTGCGCAGGAGCCAGCGTGACCACCGTAGCCAGACCCGACTACAAGCGGGTCGGGTGCTCGATTCGAGCCGCGTGGTCACCGGTGCGGGAGTCGATCTCCCGTCTCACCCGGTGGAGATAGTCAGATGCAACGCTACCTGATCCTGTTTTATGGCGTCTTCAGCTACGCCGTGTTCTTCCTGAGCTTCCTGTACGCGATCGGCTTTGTCGGCAACATGCTGGTGCCCAAGTCGATGGACTCGGCCAGCGAAGCGCCCTTGCTGCAGTCGCTGCTGATCAACCTGGGGCTGCTGAGCGTGTTCGCGCTGCAGCACAGCATCATGGCGCGGCCGGCCTTCAAGCGCTGGTGGACGCGCTGGGTGCCGCAAAGCGCCGAACGCTCCACTTATGTGCTGTTCTCCAGCATTGCGTTGATCGCCCTGTTTGCAGGCTGGCAACCGCTGGGCGGTGTGGTCTGGTCGGTGCAGCAGCCCGTCGGAGTGGCGCTGCTATACGGCCTGTACTTCGCCGGCTGGCTGCTGGTGTTGTACAGCACCTTCCTGATCAATCACTTCGATCTGTTCGGCCTGCGCCAGGTGTGGCTGCAGTTCCGCCGCCAGCCGTACACGCCGTTGCCCTTCCGCACACCGTGGCTGTATCGACGGGTACGCCATCCGCTTTACGTCGGCTGGCTGCTGGCCTTCTGGGCGACGCCGTCAATGACCCTGACTCACCTGCTGTTCGCGCTGGTGACCACGCTCTACATCCTGGTCGCGATCCAGTTCGAGGAGCGTGATCTGGTCGATGCGCATCCGGAATACCGCAACTACCAGCGGCGCGTACCGATGCTGATTCCGCGGCTGAGCTCTCCCGACCCGGTGCGCTCGATCACCGTCGATCGCAGTGAACTGGCCTGAGGCGGAGGGAAC
>DAIMJK010000042.1:0-15035 GCA_036722245.1 Lysobacterales bacterium | reverse complement strand
CCTGTTCAATGTCTCGACCGCGGCGGCCTTCGTCGCGGCGGCGGGCGGGGCCAGGGTGGCCAAGCACGGCAATCGATCGGTTTCCAGCAGCTCGGGCAGCGCTGATCTGCTGGAAGTGGCCGGCGCGCGGCTGGATCTGCCGGTCGAACGGGTCGGCGACTGTCTGCAACAGTGCGGCTTCGGCTTCCTGTTTGCGCCGCGCCATCACGAGGCGATGCGCCATGCGGCGCCGGTGCGCAAGGCGCTCGGATTGCGCACGCTGTTCAATCTGCTCGGCCCGCTGACCAATCCGGCCGGCGCCACCCAGCAGGTCCTCGGCGTCTATGCGCAGGCCTGGGTCGAGCCGCTGGCGCAGGTGCTGCGGGAGTTGGGCGCGCGGCACGTGCTGGTCGTGCATGCCGACGACGGCCTGGACGAGATCTCGCTGGCCGCCTCCACTCAGGTCGCCGAACTGAAGGACGGGCAGGTGCGCTGCTATCACGTCACGCCTGAGGATTTCGGTATCCCACGGCATTCGCTGGCGTCGCTGAAGGTGGCTTCGCCGGCCGAGAGCCTGGCCCTGATCGAGCGCGTGCTGGGCGGCGAATCCGGGCCGGCCAGCGACCTGGTCGCGCTCAACGCCGGTGCCGCGCTGTACGCAGCTGATAGGGCCGACACATTGGCGCAGGGGGTGGCGAACGCGCGCGAACTGCTCGCCAGTGGCGCGGCCGGAAGGAGCTTCGCCAGCTATCTCACCGAAACCCGGCGGAGCGACGCATGAGCGACGTGCTGGCAGCGATCCTGCGCCGCAAGCGCGAGGAAGTGCGGGAGCGCCGGGCCCGCCAGCCGGAAGCACGACTGCTCGCCCGCGCCAGCGAGGAGGCGCCGGGGCGGGGTTTCCGGCGCGCCCTGGCAGCAAGGATCGAAGCCGGCCAGCCGGCGGTGATCGCCGAGTTCAAGCGGCGCAGTCCGAGCAAGGGCTGGATCGCCGAGGATGCCGATCCGGCAACGGTGGCACGCGCCTACGCCGAAGCGGGCGCCGCCTGCCTGTCGGTACTGACCGATATCGATCATTTCGGCGGCAGCGATGAGCATCTGCAACAGGCCCGCGCCGCCTGTGCACTGCCGGCAATCCGCAAGGACTTCAATGTCGATCCCTACCAATTGATCGAGGCCCGCAGCCTGGGCGCCGATGCGATCCTGCTGATCGTCGCCGCGCTCAGCCCGGCCCAGCTGGGCGAGTTGCAGCAGTGTGCGACCGAGCTGGGGCTGGAGGTGCTGGTCGAGGTACACGACGCGAATGAGCTGGAGATCGCGCTGGCCGCCGGCGCCGACCTGATCGGCATCAACAACCGCAATCTGCGAAGCTTCGAAACCCGCCTGGAAACCACCCTGGAGCTGCTTCCACGCGTTCCCGCCGACCGCCTGCTGGTGACCGAAAGCGGCATTCACACCACGAAGGACGTGGCGTTGATGCGCGCAGCCGGCGTGCATGCCTTCCTGGTCGGGGAATCGTTGATGCGTGGGGGGAGGCCGGGGGAGGCGTATGCCGCGTTGTTTGGCGTCAGGGATGTGGTTTCGGGGCCTTCGGAAGCCAGGACCCAGGGCTCAGGGCTCAGGGCCCAGTAGAGCGCGTCTACGATTGCCAGCCAGGCACGAACGGCAGCCAGGCTGACGAAGTCCGGCACACCTGCTGCAATTGGCCCTGCTCTTCTGGGCTCTATGCCCTGGGCCCTGGGCCCTCGCGCTATTGAGGCCCCGGAAACGACTCCACATACTTGATCGTGAAGTCCGGGAAGCTGTCGACGATCTGGATCTTGTAGTCCGGGAAGCTGTCGACGATCAGCCATTTACCGGGGGCGTCGGGGAAGGACGTGACCTGCTTGACGTGAAGGTCAGCGAAGCTGCTGACGATCTTGACCTTGTAGTCCGGGAAGCTGGTGACGAACTGGATGCGACCGTGGATGGCGGCGACGTCGACGTCCGTGGCCCTGGCCGGGAGGCCCGACAGCAGGAACAGACATGCAAGCGCCATAGCCGCCAAGGCCACGCCCCTGGACGGCCCTGCCGTTGTGCGCAGGGCAACTTCCAACCGCTCGCTTGATTTCATGTTCCGACTCCCTTGTGCTCTTGCGTTACCCTAAGTCAACCCTCCGCCCACCGACCCGACTGCCATGCGCGCTGTCCACAATCCCCGTATTGCCGTCTATCCCGGCACCTTCGATCCGCTGACCAACGGCCATGTGGACCTGATCAAGCGGGCCGCGCCGCTGTTCGAGAAGCTGATCGTCGGCGTTGCCGCCAATCCTGGCAAGAGTCCCGGTTTCGACCTGGACGAACGAATCGCGCTGGCCAAGGCGGCGCTTGCGGAATGGCGCCAGGTGGAGATCATCGGCTTCAACAGCCTGCTCGCCGATTTCGTGCGTGAGGTCGGGGCCAAGGTCGTCCTGCGTGGTCTGCGCGCGGTGTCCGATTTCGAGTACGAGTTTCAACTCGCGAGCATGAACCGGCACTTGATGCCGGAAGTTGAAACCATGTTTCTGACCCCGGCTGAACAGTTCAGCTTCATCTCGTCCTCGCTGGTCAAGGAAGTCGCCCGCCTCGGCGGCGACGTCGCCGGCTTCGTGCCGACGGTCGTGGCCAAAGCCCTGCGCGAAAAGTTCATCCGCGGCCCGTATGAAGCGGGCGAGCGGGCGTTGAGCGCCTGATTCAGCGCTGAGTGCCCTGCACTTCCCACCCCTCAGCCCGGCCTGCTCAGCCCTCAGCCCTGCTCTCCAGCTCAATTGACCGGGCTGACTTGCGATCCTGCGCGCTGCTGCGCAAGATGGCGGGGTTTCAGCAGCAGGACTGACCGATGAAGCGCGCCCAGTACGCCCAGCGTGGCCCCGTTCCGCATCAACTGATCGAAGTGGTCGATTTCGACGCCGGCAAGCCGGGTGACAATCAAGTCCTGATCGAGGTGCTGGCGGCGCCGGTGAATCCATCGGACCTGCTGACGCTGACCGGCGAGTACGGCATTCTGCCGCCGCTGCCCGCGGTCGGCGGCAACGAGGGCGTTGGCCGGATTCTCAAGGTTGGCCCCGGCGCGGAGGCGTGGACTGAGGGCGAGGTGGTGCTGCTGCCACCAGGTTCCGGTACCTGGTGCACTCATCAGCTCGCCGACGCCGGCAAGCTGATCGCGGTGCCAACCCGGGCCGATCCGCTGCAGTTGGCCATGCTGACGGTCAATCCACCGACCGCCGCGCTGCTGTTGAGCGAATATGTCGACCTGCAGCCGGGCGAGTGGGTGATCCAGAACGCGGCCAATTCGGCGGTTGGCGGCTATCTGATCCAACTCGCAAAGGCCCGCGGCTACAGGACTGTCAACGTCGTGCGCCGCGACAGCGCAGTCGCCGCGGTCAAGGCCGAGGGCGGCGAGGTGGTGCTGGTCGACGGCCCGGAGCTCGCCGCACAGATCAAGGAAGCGACCGGCGGTGCGAAGCTGCGGCTGGCCATCGATGCGGTCGGCGGTCTGGCAACCGAGAATCTGGCGCGCTGCCTCGGTGAAGGCGGCACGTTGGTCAACTACGGCGCAATGAGCGGTCAGCCTTGCGCGCTCAGCCCGGCCAGCTTCGTGTTCCGCGATCTGACCCTGCGCGGCTTCTGGCTCGCCCGCTGGTTCCGCCAGGCCAACCCGCAACAGCAGTACATGCTGTTCCGTGAACTCGCCCAGGGCATCGAGCGCGGTGAACTGAAGGCACGCATTCAGGCCAGCTTCCCGCTTGAGCAGATCGCCGAGGCACTCAAGCTGGCGGCCAGTGGCGAGCGCGACGGCAAGATATTGGTGACGCCCAATCAGGGGTGAGGGGTGGAAGAGCAGCTCCAGTAGCCAGTTCCAGTGGCCAGTTCAAGAGCGCGCAAAGAGCCACAGCGGAGCGCGTAGGATGTCGGTGAGGGAAGCGAACCGCATCAAGGGCACCACATTTGCAGCGAGAGCCCGAGCCGAATTCACGTGATCCCATCACTTCCCGCGCGCGGCCCCCTGTGAGCCAGCCTCCGTCGACTTTCTATGCTCCAATGCCCCAGGGGGAAACGGATGGACGTACGTGGCGGGAGCCAGCGAACAATCACTGACCGCGGTACTACAGGCCTGGCATGCTGGTGACGGCGCGGCCTATGGCGAACTGTTCGAGCGCGCCTATGCCGAGTTGCATCAGATCGCCAGCCAGCGCATCCGCTCGATGGCCGACTCGGCCACGCTGTCGCCGACCGAGCTGGTCAATGAGGCGGTCGTGCGGGTCCTCGGCAGCCAGTTGCGCTGGCAGGATCGGAATCACTTCTTCGCCTCGATGTCCTTGTGCATGCGCAGCGTGCTGATCGACCGCGCTCGCGCCCGACTGAGCGAACGACGCGGCGGCGGCGTGCTCCATGTCACTCTGGGTCAGGTCGACGAAGGCGCCGAATCGGAAATCCTGGAACTGCTGGCGCTGGACCGGGCGCTGAACAGGCTCGAAGCCCTCGACCCGCGCAGCAGCGCGGTGCTCCACCTGACCTACTTTGGCGGGCTGGCGCGGGCCCAGATCGCCGATGTGCTGGGCGTATCAACCCAGATCGTCGATCGCGAGTTGCGTTTCGGCCGCTCCTGGCTCAACTCCCACATCGACACTCATCTGTGACGACACTGACTCCAGAGCAGTTTGCGCGGGTAAAGGCCCTGTTCGACCGGCTGGTCGACTTGCCCGCCGCCGATCGCAAGAGCGTCCTGGAGAAACTGGATGAAGCGCCCGAAGTCCTCGCCGAACTGGACCTGCTGTTGCGAAATACGCTGGTTGACGACGCCCGCTATGGCGGACCGGTGCTGGCGGCCATGATGACGGGCGAGCCGGACGCCGTGGGAGCAGCCAGCGTGCTCGGCGCCTGGACCCTCGGTGCGGAAATCGGTGAAGGTGGCATGGGCAAGGTCTTTGCCGCCGAGCGCAGCGACGGTCATTACCAGCAGAGCGCGGCGGTCAAGCTTCTTTCTGGCGTCGCCAGTCCGCAGGCCTTGCGCTATCTGGCGCGCGAACGGCAGATTCTCGCCTCGCTGTCCCATCCGAACATTGCCCGGATCCTCGATGGGGGCAGCACTCCCGGTGGTCAGCCCTACATCGTCATGGAGCGGGTCGATGGCATTCCGATCGATCGCTATTGCGAGCAGCAACAACTGCCGCTGGACGAACGCCTGCGGCTGCTGATCGAGGTCTGCGGCGCGGTCGACTTCGCCCACCGCCAGCTGATCGTCCATTGCGATCTGAAACCCTCCAACATCCTGGTGACCACCGACGGCCGGCCGATTCTGCTCGACTTCGGCATCTCGCGGCGGCTGCTGGCGGTCAGCAGCGACAACCCGGACGACCCGACCGGACCAGATCCACGGCCGCCGGCGCCCGGCACGGCTCTGGTCACCAGCAAGGCCTACACCCCCCGCTACGCCAGTCCAGAGCAGTTCCGCAACGACCGCGTCGGTACCGCCACCGACGTCTACAGCCTGGGTCGGGTGTTGTCCGAGTTGCTGGGCCTGTCACTGGATGCGGATGACGCACTTGCCGTGACCTCGCTGCCGCGCGACCTGGGCGCCATCATTACCCGCGCCACCGCGGCGGCAGCAAGCGAGCGCTACGCCAGCTGTGCCGAGATGGCTGCCGATCTGCAGCGCTATCTGAGCCATCGCCCCGTCAGCGCACGCCCGGCCACGCTGGCCTACGTCGGCGGCCAGTGGCTGCGCCGGCACTGGGCCTGGGCCGTGGCCGGACTGGGCTTCATCCTCACGATCGGCCTGTTCAGCTGGCAGATGCGCCACGAGCGTGATGCCGCGCTGGCGGCCGAGCAAGCGGCGCGCGCGGTGACCGCTTACATGAGCTCGGTCTTCCAGGCCGCCGACCCGGAGATTGCCGGTCGCCGTGACCTGCCGGTTTCCGAGTTGCTCGACGCCGGCCGTGATCGTCTCGCCGAGCAACTGCAGGCACAGCCGCGGGTCCGCGCCGAGCTGCAAGGGATCCTGGGCGGTGTCTACCAGGGCATCGGTCGCCGCGAGCAGGCGCTTGCGCTGTACGACCAGGCGCTCGCCGCCCTGCCCGCAGACGAGTCCTCGCCGCTGCGCGCCAGCCTGTTGCGGCGCAAGGCGGACGCGATCTATCACCTCGAGGACTTTGTCGCCGCCGAACCGATTGCCCGCCAGGCGCTGACCCTGAGCACGGTGCTGGCACCTGAATCCACCGAGCAGATCCACAGCCTGCGGCTACTTGGCGGCATCCTGCTGTACCAGGGGCGCCGCGAGGAAGCCGAGCCACTGCTGCAGCAGGCGCTGCACCTGGCCCTGAAGCTGACGGGCCCGGACAGCACCGAGACCGCCCGGGTGCGCCTTGACCTGGGGCGGCTGTACGCCTATTTCGGCCTCGGCGCCGAGCAGGTCATCGAGTACGGCAGCACTGCGGCGCATGCCCTGGCGCGCATTCACGGCACCCATCATCCGCTCCACGTTGACGCCCTGGAGATCCAGGCGCTTGGCCTGAACCTGGCCAACCAGTTCGACCAGGCCATTCCGCTGGCCCGCGTGGTCAGCGAGCAGCGCATCCGGCTGTACGGCGAGAACAGCCCACAGGCCGGCTACGGTCTGTACACCTACGCCGATGCGCTGGCATCGGCCGGACGCAACCTGCAGGCCCTGCCGCAGATCGAGCGCTCGATCGAGATTCAGCTGCATTTGGCGGGCGCCGATCAGCTGCCGCTGACGGCACCGTTGTTGCTGCGCGCCTACATCGAAACACGCGCCGGTCTGCTCGAACTGGCCCTGACCAGCGTCGACCGGATTATTGCCCTGCACCATCAGGCCGACGCACTGGACCGGATGGAACTGATCGAGGCGCACTTCTACCGGGCGCGAGTGCTGCGCCTGTTGGGCCGCTGGGAACAGGCACGCGTCGATGGCCTCAAGGTCCTGGAGCAGCGCAGCAAGGACCCGTCCACACCGCCTTACTGGCTGTTCAAGGCGCAGCTGGAGATGGTCGCGCTGGAGCGCAGTCAGGGGCTGCTGGACGCTGCCCAGGCACGCCTGGATGGCATGGACCACGACGCGCTGGGCGCGGACGGCTGGCACCATGCCGATCTGGTGCTGGAGCGCGCACGGCTGGACCGGGCCCGCGGCCGCTACGACCGGGCGCTGGAGCAGTTGCAGGCAGCGGAAGACCTGCTCGCGCCCCGTCTCGGCCCGTGGCACCCGGAACTCTGGCTGGAGCGCATCGAACGCGCCGAAGTGCTGGCGGCGATGGGGCGCTCCGACGAAGCCCAGGCGCTGGCTGGCGAGATCCTTGCCAGGGCCGCGCCGACCATCGCCCCAGACGGACACTGGGCAAGACGACTGGCCCAGCTGCGCGAGTGATAAACCAGCTACCCATCCTCCGTTAACAGCAGCAAGGGGCGCAGCTGGACCAGCCCCCGCCCGCCCGCAACATCCCGGAGGATGGCATGACCCAGATTGCTGCAAACTCGTACACGCGCCTTGCGCACGCAAACCCCGCCCGCCGCACTCAGGCGAGTTACCACAGCAGACCGCTGCAAGGGCTGCGCGCGTGGGCCCTGGGCCTGCTGTGCGCGCTGATGCTGCCATGGGCGACGCCTGCGCTCGCCATGATAAATACCTGCATCGTCCCCAACTGCCCGGAGGGATGCGGCGAGGGCGAACCTGGGGGCAATGGAATTGCGGAGAGTTCGGGCATGGCCTCGCGCTATCTGCCGCTGCGCTCGGACGCTGGTTTGCGCCCGGACTTCGGCAAGGGTTCACCACTGGCGAAACGTCTGGAACGTGAACGCACAGCCGCCGCGCGTGCTAAAGGCGCTCTGCCCAGCCAGACGCTGTATGGCGAACTGGCTGGCAGCTGGGACTACGTCACCGGCTATGTCACCTTCCCCTACCTGCTCGAAGGCAGCACGCCGGATCAGCTACTGCTGCGTGGTCTGCCGACCGAATCCCTCGGCGGCGACCTCTACGAGGTGCAGGGCTGGCAGCGCAACGCCTACTGGATCGACGCGGGCGATGGTATTCCGCGCCTGCTCGCCTCCGAGCTGATCATGCCCGGCTACGTGCCCGACCCGGCGGACCCATTCAGCGACAGCGGCGACTTGAACTTCGGCCAGCTGATCCTGTATCGCGAGGCCGGTCGCGACTACTCGTCCTATCCAGAAGGTGGCGCATTCGGCACGCTGTGGTTCGTGGCCGATCCACAGACTGGCGAGGTCATCGACGCCATCGTCGATCTGTACGACGCAGCGAGCGAGTATGAGAAGACCGTATTCCTGTTCGAGAACGACAGCCTCAAGCCGCTGCTGATCACCTACCGCCTGACCGAGCCCGAATTCCTGTATTACGCCGAGTACGGCGACTTCATCCCGCTGACGCAGGACGTCTCCATTGGCCTGGCCAACCATGTGCCGGGCGTGGACTTCGTCGACCCCTTCCTGAATGCGATCGGCTTCGATGCCAACCAGCCGCTGGAACTGCTGATCGAGGGCTATCTGGACCTCGGCAACGGCGAGGCGCAGTGGGCCTACTCCGAGGTCTATCCGCTCGGCTACAACTGGCCCGAGGCCACCGACCGATTGTTCGCAGGTGACTTCGAAGCTCTCGCCGGCCGACCCGACGGCATCCCGCCCCGGCGCATCGTGCGTGTGCGGCAGTAAGCGCCCCATTGATAAGTTCGACCACAACTTTCCGTTAGACCCAGCAAGGGACAAGCTCGACATCGACACAATCGTCGATCAGACCGCGTCCCTCGCGCGGATCCTTTCGCGCTCCGTCTTCACTATCGGAGTACTTCCAAATGGCGACCTTCTCTACTCTTGCCAAGCAATGCCCCAGCGCGGTCTTCGGCACCCTGCTGCTCTGCCTCGCGGCGACCGGCGCAAACCCGGCGCTAGCGATCATCAGGGCCTGCGAGGACACTCGGTGCGACAGAACCCCCGACCCATTTACCGGTGTAGAACCGCGGCCCGGGCTCGCCACTCGCTATCAGTCGTTGCGTTCGGAGGCCACCTTCCGTCCGGATTTCAAACAAGGCTCCGCGCTGGCACAACAAGCGACGCAGACGCGAGCCAGCAGCCAAGCCAAGGGCAGCCTGCCCGGCCAGACCCTCTACGGCGAACTGGCCGGCAGTTGGGATGTCGTCACCGGCTATGTGACCTTTCCCTACCTCTCCGAGGGCGGCACGCCGGATCAACTGCTGCTGCGCGGCCTGCCCACGGAGGCCTTCGGAGGTGATCTGTACCAGGTCCAGGGCTGGCAGCGCACGGCCTACTGGATCAATACCGGCGACGGCATCCCGCGCCTGCTCTCTTCCGAGCTGATCATCCCGGGCTATGTTCCTGAACCGGATCATCCCTTCACCGATGCGGGCGATCTGAATTACGCCCAGCTGGTGCTGTATCGCGAGCAGGGCCGAGACTATTCGGCCTATCTCGCTGACGGTGCCTATGCCGTGCTGTTGTTCGTGGCCGACCCGGACAACGGCGACGTGCTCGACGCCGTCGTCGATCTGTACGACGCCGATGGCAACTATGAGAAGACCGAATACCTGTTTGTTGGCGACAGCCTCATGCCCTTGCTCATCAGCTATCGCTTGTCCGAGCCCGACGTCCTGTACTACGCCGAGTACACTGACTATATCCCGTTGACCCAGGACGTCTCGATCGGCCTGGCCAACCATGTACCGGGAGTGGACTACGTCGATCCCTTCCTCAACGCGATCGGCTTCGACGCAGACCAGCCACTGGAACTGTTGCTCGAGGGCTATCTGGACCTCGGCAACGGCGAGGCGCAGTGGGCCTACTCCGAGGTCTATCCGCTCGGCTACAACTGGCCGGAGGCCAGGGAACGCCTGTTCGCAGGTGATTTCGAGGCCCTGGCCGGGCGACCGGACGGGAACCCGCCACGCAGTATCGTACGCCCGCGCTAGGCGTCGAAACGGAGCCCCGAGTTGCACTCGGGCAAGCTGGCCACAAGGCCCTGACCGAAGCCGAAACGGAACCCCGAGTTGCACTCGGGCAACCTTCGACATGGTCCACTGAATTCGGGCTCGGGGTCGGGGTCGGAATCGGCATCGGCATCGAGGACAAGGACGTTGGTCCTGCCAAGACGGTGGCTCCACGATGTGCGAAGAGCAGCAGCAAGCGGCTGCAACAGACGATGCCGATTCCGACCCCGAAACGAAATACGCAGTGAAGCCGCATGACCCAAACCCATTCCGCCATCCGCCGCTTCTCAATCCAACTCGCGGCAATCGCCATCTCCGCGCTGCTGGCCGCGCTGGCCAATCCGGCCGGCGGCCAGATGCCGGCGCTGGCCCTGATTGCCTTCGCACCCTGGATGGCCGCGGTCGACGGCGTGCGCTGGCGCGGCGCGGTGCTGTCGGGACTGCTCTTCGGCATGGCCTACATGCTGCCGCTGCACTGGTCCACCTTTGTCGCTGCCGCAATCAACGGCTCGGGACCAGGATGGCAGGCGCAGTGGCAGACCATGGCGATGTTCCTCTGCTTCGCCCTGCCCTTTGCGGTTTACGGCCTGCTCAACTCCGTCTTGCCACAGCGCTGGAGGGCGCCCCCGATCCGCGGACCCTTGCTCCAGGCGGCCCTGCTGGCCAGTCTGATCTGTCTGCTCTGGGCACCCTTCCCCTACACGCCGGCAGTCGCCCTGACCGCCTGGCCGGCAACGCTGCAACTGGCCAGCATCGGCGGCGAGGCGAGTCTGCTATGGATGATGCTGTGGCCGAGTGCGCTTTTGGCGTGGCTGTGGCGATCACGCTCACACTGGCACGAAGGCTTGCCCGCTGTCGGCACGCTGACACTGGCACTCTTGCTGGCGATGAGCTTCGGCCATTGGCGACTGGCCGAGTATACCCGGGCCGAGAATGACGGCGCCGGCCAGACATTGTCGGCCCTGCCGCTGCAACTTGACCTGCCCGACCGCGCCAGCCCGCTGCTGCTGCTGCGCAATCAGGCCAATGGCAATCGCTCGGCACTGGAACTCAGCCGGCAGGCCATCGCCAACGCACCCCGCTGCGAGCTGGTGCTGTGGCCCGAGTTGCCCTTGTCCACGTCGCGCAGTCAGGACGTGTGCGCACAAGCTCCGTCCATCGCGCAGAAGTTGGGCCTGCCGCTGTTACTGCAATGTCTGCGCGCCAGCGATGACCGTTGGCTGATCGAAGCCCAGTGGTGGTGGCCCGACGGCAGCAAAGGCCCCAGCCACGCCAAGTCGGCCCTGATCACCGGCTATGAAGTCCCGCTATCGGGCAAAAGCCCTTACCAGCGCGGCACGCCCGGCACAGTGTTCGAACTGGACTCGACCCGCAAGATGTTGCCAACGCTCTGCTATGAATTGCACTCACGTGCCCACCTGCGCCGCGGCGTGCTCAATGGCGCCCAGTTCGTCCTCCACATGGCCAGCTTCACCCCCTTCGAGCGCCATCCCATCGACGTCTGGGATCAGGCGATGGCGCAACTGCGCGCGGTCGAGTTCGGCGTGCCCATCGTGCGCTCGGCCAACCGCGGTCCCGCCGGCTGGATCGACGCTGGCGGCCGCATCCGCAGCACTAGCGAACGCCTCGGTCGCCACGCCGAATGCGTCGATGTCTGGGCCCCGGCGGCCGGCCCGACCCTTTATACGCACCTTGCACCGGCGGGATCGATCCTGCCGGCCTTGCTGGCCTTGTTGCTGATACTGCCGGGGCGGCCTCTACGTCGCGGTTCTTGACGGGCCAATGGAACTGGCCACTGGAACTGCTATTGATGCGGTTCGCGGAGCTCACCGACATCCTACAGTCGCGGCGCCCTGCTCTTCTGGACCCTGGGCCCTGAGCCCTGGGCCATGCTCTCACTGGCGACTGGAACTGGCCACTGGAACTCGCCCCCACTCAACGTATCGTCTCCACCCCACCCATATACGGCTGCAGCACCGCCGGGATACTGATCGAACCATCCTCATTCTGGTAGTTCTCGATCACCGCAATCAAGGCGCGACCGACCGCCACGCCGGAGCCGTTGAGGGTGTGCAGCGGCTCGGTCTTGCCTTCGGGATTGCGCCAGCGCGCCTGCATCCGGCGCGCCTGAAAGGCTTCGCAGTTCGAGCAGGAGCTGATTTCACGGTAGGTCTGCTGGCTCGGCAGCCACACTTCCAGGTCATAGGTCTTGGCCGCGGCGAAGCCCATGTCGCCGCTGCACAACAACATCACCCGGTACGGCAGGCCGAGTTTCTGCAGCACGGTTTCGGCATGGCCAACCATCTCTTCAAGCTGGCCATCGCTGTCGGAGGGCTTGCAGATCTGGACCATCTCCACCTTCTCGAACTGATGCTGGCGGATCATGCCACGGGTGTCGCGACCGGCGGCGCCGGCTTCGGCGCGGAAGCAGACCGAGTGGGCGGTGAGGCGCAGTGGAAGCAGGTCGGCCTCGACAATGGAATCGCGGACCAGATTGGTCAATGGCACTTCGGCGGTCGGAATCAGGTACATGCGCCGCCACAGCCAGCGATGCAAGGTCGCGATCAGCGCTTCGGGGTGCTGCATGTCCTGCCACAACTGCGGCGGCAGCCGGCCCAGGGTCATCATGCCGGCATCGCTGGCGATCGCGTTGATCAAGGCCAGTGCATCCTCGCGATCGCCCCGCGCGACTGCGCTGCGCAGCGATTCCACGGCTCGGCTTTCCATTGCCAGCGAGCGTGAACCCAACGGCACCTCGAACAGGTCTTCTTCGAACTTCGGCAGCTGACCGGTTCCGGCGAGCATCTCCGGCATGACCAGATGCGGCACATTGCATTCGGTGTAGCCGTGCGCGTCGGTGTGCAGATCGAGCATGAACTGCGCCAGTGCCCGGTGCAGTCGCGCCAGCGCGCCGCGCAGCACGGTGAAACGCGACCCTGACAGGCGCGCACCAGCCTCGCCATCGAGCCAGCCGTCGCGCGCACCCAACTCGACGTGATCGCGCACCTGGAACTCGAGCTTGCGCGGCACGCCCCAGTCGCGCACGCACTCGTTGGCCTGCTCATCGGCGCCGGTCGGCACGCTGGCGTGCGGCAGGTTCGGGATGCCGGCGGCGATCTGCTGCATCCGTTCCTGCAACTCGGCCAGCGCTGTCTCATTGACCTTCAGACGCTCCGGCAGCGCGGCACTTTCGGCGAGCAGGTCGGACGCGTCCTCGCCGTTGCGCTTGCGCGTGCCGATCTCCTTGGCAAGCCGGTTGCGATCGGCCTGCAACTGCTGGGTTTCGGTCTGCAAGTGCTTGCGCTCGTTCTCCAGCCCTTCGAACTCGGCCACCGGCAGATCAAAGCCCCGCCTCGACTTGAGCTGAGCGGCGGTTTCGGCGAGTTGCTGACGCAGCAGGTTGGGATCAAGCATGACGACTCCGGTGCGGGGCGCGTAGGGACAGCCGGAGATTATGCCGTAGTGCGCAGGGCCCTGAGTGCTGGAACTTCCCCAGAACCGGAGCGCTGAAGCCGCGGTTGGCAGGGCACAACTGAAGAGCAGAAGAGCCGATTGACCACAAAGGACACAAAGGACACAAAGGAGAGCAAGAGCAGAGCAGAAGAAACTGGTCGTTGACGGGAGGAACTCGGCCTGCGTGTCAGTCGTTTATCCTGATGTTTCGTGGATCGGTACTGGATGGGTTGACTTCGATGCAGATCGGGGAGGGCAGTGCGTGGGTGGGTGTGCTGGTGGGCGGTCTGTTCGCGGCTGTGTTGCTGCTGTTTCTGCTGGCTTACCTGGCGACTCTGCTGCGCCGCCTGGGGCGAGGGGCGCGTGGGCTGCTCAGCGGTAAGGCGCAATGGCCAGGTCTGGGCGGGATCGTCCGCACTGTGCTGAGCGAACTGATCGTGATCGGGGTTCTGAGCTCCTTCGGGATGTTCAGCTGGGTGATCCTCGGGCTCAGCCTGGTCAACTATTTCCCCACCGTCGGGACCTGGCCACCGCTGCCCACGGTGTTGGCATCGATGGTCGATGAGCGGAAGCTGCAATGGGAGCTGAGGAGCGGCGTGCGCGATCAGCACGCTGGGCTGGTCCGGCTGGCACTGAAGCTCGGCGCCGATGCAGACAATTCGGATCAGGACGAGAGCCTGTTACCGAAAGTGCGCGACCCTGCCCTTCGCCAGCTGTTGATCGAGCATGGCGCCAGCCCGGACGGCTTGCCCCATCAGCAACCGCCGCTGCTGCAGGCGTGGCGTATGCGCGATTTCGAGCTCTACAACTGGCTGCTGCAGGCCGGCGCGAACCCCGATCCGCGCTTGCCCGAACCGAGCGCGCATTTCATTGCGCAGCTGGCCCGGAGCGCAACGCCAATCGGAGACGAATGGCTGAACGCACTGCTGCGCCACGCGCCCGATCTCAACCGCCGCACGCCGCAAGGAGCGACCGTGCTGGATGTGATGACCCTGACGCAACTACGACCGGACTGGCAGTCGAGGCTGCGCGAGGCCGGCGCCCGCCACGGCTTGCTGCTGGACCGCGGCCAGGAACTTCCGGCCGATCACGCAGCGATCAGCCACGTGCGCCAATGGCTGGAGGCCCGCGGCACAGCGCACTGGCAGGAAGGCGATCAGCGCTGGGAGCTGCCCGGCGCTGACGCTACCGGCGACTACTATTTCCTGCCGGTCAAGGACATCCAGCTCTCTGGTCGCATCGAGGGTAACGATGCGCTGGTGCAGGCCCGCGGACCAGCCGGCGGTGGCCCTGAGCGCACGACCGTTGTTGCCTTGCGCTTGATCCAGGCCGAAGCGGCTGAGCCAGTTGCCGAAGCCGATCCGGCCAACCGCACATCGGCCCATGGCAGCTGGCGTATCGCCGGCTTCTGGCTGGATGAGCGGTAAGCGTTTCGGACTGCAGTCAGCTCATCTTTTCGTGCGGTGCCGCCGGGAACCAGCCCCGCGTGCGATTGGCGAACCAGACCAGCGACAGCATCACCGGCACTTCCACCAGCACCCCGACCACGGTGACCAGCGCAGCGCCGGAGTTCAGACCGAACAGGCCGATCGCAACCGCCACGGCCAACTCGAAGAAGTT
>DAIMJK010000041.1:6881-15107 GCA_036722245.1 Lysobacterales bacterium | reverse complement strand
TCCCGACGATGTTCAGCGACGACAGCCCGCTGCCCGAACCGGTCGAAGCCGAGGCCTTTGCCGAACTGGCCGAAGCCGCCACGGAATCTGCGGTTGCAGAGCCGGTCAGCGGGCGGGCCAGTTTCGCCGTCGACAGCGATCCGGCGCCGCCACCTGTGGTGACCGGCCGGGCCAGCTTCGGTGTGGGTCAGGATCCGGCGCCGCCGCCACCTGCGGTGAGCGGTCGGGCCAGTTTCGGCGTGGGTCACGATCCGGCACCGCCGCCGATCACGACCGAGGATCGCAGCGAGGGCCGCTCCGGCGAGGCTGCCCAGGTGCCGCGAGCGCCCGCCTCGGCCGGCAAGGCCAGCTTCAGCGTCGGGGTCGATCCGCTGCCGCCGGTCGTGGCTGCGCCCGCGGTGGTCGAGCAGACCGGTGTCGGCACGGCTCAGCCTGCCGCCGCTGTATCAGCGAGCCAGGGCAGGGCCAGCTTCAGTGTCGGGGTCGATCCGGTGACTCCGGCGCCAACTGCACTTCCCGAGGGGATCGAGGTCGCCAGCAGCAGCGGCGACGCCGACGATACGGTTGAACTGCCGGTCGGCGCGCTGGGTCTGTCGGATGAACCGCTCGCCGACGGGCCTGCTACCCCGCTACCGACGACCGAGGAAAACCTCGCCGACTGGCAGGATCGGATCGCCAAATATCAGATCGAAGCCGATCAGGTGGAACCTGAGATCAGCGGTCGAGCCGTGTTCGAGGCCAGGGAGGTCGAGCCACCCGGCGTCGAACCGCGCTTCAAGATCAAGGAGTCCGACAAGCCGCTGGGCCGCGCCTCCTTCCTGTTGCCGGACGATGCACCGCCACCGAGCGAGGACCCCGAGGGCATCGACTACCCGAGCAAGCCGCCCCCGGGTGATGCGGATTGATACCCGCCAGACGGCTGCAACGGTTGTGGCTACTCTTGATTTCGCCCTTGTTGCCCCCAACTCGCGCAGGCCCTTTGTCAGCTTGCAGGTGCCGCGCCAATGCCGATCTACGAGTTCGAATGTGTCCCCAAGGGCCACATCTTTGATCGACTGCAGAAACTTTCGGACCCGGATCCGGAGCTGTGCGAGCTCTGTGGCGAAGGACCGATCCGACGCCGGGTGACGGCGCCGTCCTTCCGCCTTGCCGGTTCGGGTTGGTACGAGACCGATTTCAAGGGCGACAAGGACAAGCGCCGCAATCTGGCAGGCGACAGCGGTGCCGAAGGGAACAGCACGTCGGAAGGCAAATCCGATGCCAAGGGCGAAGGCAAATCCGACAGCAAGGCCGAAAGCAAATCCGACAGCAAGGCCGATGCGCCTGCGAGCACCGCCAGCAGTTCGGGCTCGACCGCCAGCGGCGACAGCTGAGACTCCCTTCCCCGAATCAGGTCGTCTCAGCTACCAACTGCGGCCGCGACCGCGTCGTCCGTCGCGCCAGCAACGCTGCCACGGCCAGCAACACCGCAGCCAGCAAAAAGGGCGCGCCGGGCAGTTCGACCGGTGCGTCACTGGCGATGAAGGCGGCGAAGACCTGGGTGAACAGATAGGGCCCGATCATCCCGGCGATGGCAGCCACCGACCACACCGCCCCCTGCAATCGACCCTGCTCGTCCACATCCACGCGCTGGGTCATCAGCGCCTGTGCGGCCGGATTGGCGACGCCCCACATCGCCATTACCGGGATCCCGATCAGGAACACCCAGCCGGTCTCGGCCAGCGCATAGATTCCGAAACCGAGCGAGCCGGCGACCAGCCCGAGGATCAGCGTGCGCGCCTCGCCCAGCGCAGCGACGATGCGGCGCATCAGTCCGGCCTGCACGATCGCACTGCAGATGCCCACCGCGGCCAGCACCAGCCCGACCGTCGCCTCGTCCCAGCCGTAGCGGTAGGCGGCGTACAGCACGAATACCGCAGGCAGCACGATGTGCGCCAGCTGCGACAGGAACACCGTGCTGGCCAGCCCGAACAGGCCGGGTCGCTGCCGCAGCAGATTGATCGAGGCGAGCGGGTTGGCGCGCCGCCAGGAGAAGGCACGGCGCCGCTCGACCGGCAGCGACTCGGGCAGGATCAGCAAACCGTACAGCGCATTGGCCAGACTCAGGCCGGCGGCGACCCAGAACGGCAGCCGCGGATCGATCGAGGCCAGATAGCCACCCAGCGCCGGGCCGGCAACAAAGCCCAGGCCGAAGGCGGCGCCGACCAGACCGTAGCTCTGGGCCCGCTTCTCCGCCGGCGTGATGTCGGCGATGTAGGCATTGGCGGTACTGATGCTGGCGGCGCAGATGCCGGCAACGAGTCGACCGATGAATAGCAGGGGCAGGGTCTGCGCCAGCGCCATCACGATGTAGTCCAGCCCCAGGCCGAAGTTCGACAGCAGGATCACCGGCCGTCGGCCGAAGCGATCCGACAGCGCCCCCTGGATCGGCGAGAACAGGAACTGCATCGCCGCAAAGGCAGTGCCGAACACGCCGTAGACGTGCGCGGCGCTGGCCAGGTCGCCATCGTAGAAGTCGGCGATCAGATGCGGCAGCACCGGAATGATGATCCCCAGCGCGAGCACGTCCAGCACGATCGTGATGAAGATGAACAGCAGTGCTGCCTGCCGCCGCGAGGTGCTCATGGCTGCCCGGAATGATTCTGGAAGGGTGCGCAGGGTACATGAGAGCGAGCGGCCCAGGGCCCAGGGTTCAGGGCGGGCCTCCGTGGGGCAGTCAGATACGCCGGGCAAGCATGGATTCCGATACCGATACCTGTTCTGACCCCGAGGTCAGCTCCCCGGCGCAAGTGGATTCGGCGCTGACGAGAGCCGCTACTGCATCGCTTGAATCGCACCCCGCGCACGCTAGCGCACATGCCCCTCACCAGCTTCCTGCGCTACCCTTCCGAGTCCTGATCGAAAGTAGCGCTGACGCATGAGCAAGATCGTGATTCTGGGTGGGACGGGCTTTGTCGGGCGCTCGCTGGTGCATCGGCTGCAGGCCGATGGGCATCGGATTGATGTGCTCAGCCGCAACCGTGAGCAGTCGCGGCATCTGCTGGTCTATCCGCGGGTTGAGGTGCATTCGACCCGGGTCTATGAGCACGACGATCTGCTGCGGCGTCTGGCGGGGGCCGATGTGGCGATCAACCTGGTCGGCATCCTGAACGCGTCTGGCCGTTCCGGACGGGGTTTCGAACGGGCCCATGTCGAGTTCAGTCGGATCCTGATCAAGGCTTGCCAGCAGGCCGGCGTGCCGCGACTGCTGCAGATGAGCGCGTTGCATGCGGGCAATCCGGCCTCGCACTACCTGCGCACCCGCGGCGAAGCCGAGGCGTTGGTCAAGGCATCCGGCCTGGACTGGACGCTGTTTCAGCCCTCGGTGATCTTCGGACCGGGCGACGGGTTGTTCTGTCGCTTCGCCGGTCTGCTCAAGCTGCTGCCGGTGCTGCCGCTGGCGCGGGCCAGTGCGCGCTTCCAGCCAGTCTATGTGCGCGATGTGGCCGAGGCGATGGCGCGCACGCTGCAGCGCAGCGAGGCCACAGGCAAGACCTATGAACTGGGCGGTCCGTCGATCTGTACGCTGCGCGAGTTGGTCCAGTACACCGCCGGGGTGCTCGGTCTGCGCCGCTGGGTAGTGCCGCTGCCGGATCTGCTGGCGCGCCTGCAGGGTCTGGCTTTCGACTACATGCCGGTGCCGCTGAAGGCTTTCTCCAGCGACAACTTCAACTCGCTGCGGGTCGACAGCGTGGCCAGCCGGGACGGTCTGACCGAGCTGGGCATCCGTGCCCGCGACTTCGAGCACATCGTGCCGACCTATCTCGGCCACGATCGTCAGTCTCGGCTGGATGACTTCCGCAGCGAAGCGGGCCGATGAGCCAGCTTCGCAACCGAGCGCCGAATTGAGTCCAACCACTGCCACCAACTCAGAACGCAGCGTGCTTGATGCCTGGGGTCACAGTGAGCGGCCGGCGGAAGCCGGCCTCCACCTGGCCACAGCTGGCACTGCGTTGCTGGTGCTGCCGGCGCTGGGACCGAGTTTCGAGACGGTCAAGCTGGTCATCCTGCTGGTTGCGGTGGCCTTGTGCGCCTGGCAAAGCTGGAACCGGCCGGCACCCTCGGACTGGGTGCTGGCACTGGTCGCTCTGGCCCTTTTGCCCGGCGCGCTGGCCGCGCTCGGCAGCGGAGTCGCGCCCGATCTGGCGCTATGGGGAAGCCCAGAACGCAGCCAGGGCTTTGTCACCGATCTTGCGTTGGGCTTGCTGCTGCTGCACGCCGCGCCGCTGCTGAACGACCCGGATCGACGCTGGCGCTGGCTGCGGCTGGTCGCTGCGCTGGTGATCCTCAGCTCGCTGCTCGCACTGGCGCAGCAATTGCACTGGACGCCGGCCAGCTTGCCACTCAGCGAGGACGGCCGCAGCCCGGCCAGCTTCGGCAATCCGACCCAGGCCGCCGGCTGGTGGCTGCTGGCCTGGCCGGCTCTGCCCTTGCTGTGGTGGAAACGGCGCACTCCGCTCGACGCCGCACTGGTCGGCGTGGCCTTGCTGCTGTTGCCGCTGGCCCTGTGGTCGGCCGGCAGCCGGGCCGCGCTACCGGCTCTGCTGGCGGGAGTGGCACTGCTGCTGTGGGGTCATCGACTGCGCTGGCCGCATTTGCTGGGCGGTGCGCTGGCGCTGGTGCTGCTGGTGCTGGGGCTGACCCAGCTGCGCCCGGATTCCACTGCGGTGCGCGGCGACTTGCTGAAGGCCGGCTGGAACGCGGTCAGCGACCGACCGCTGCTGCAGGACGCGCATGGCCGCGTCGATGGCTTGCACGGCTGGCGCTGGCTGCTGGGCTATGGGCCCGATGGCATCGACGAGGCGCTGAGCCGGAGCCTGCCGGAGGGTCCGGCGCGCTCGGCCCGGCCGGACCGGGTCCATCAGCTCTGGCTGGATGTGTATCTGTCGCGCGGCGCGCTGGGCCTGATCGCGTTGACCGCCGGACTGGCCTGGCTGGTCTGGCGTTGGCGCGATCCGGAGCAGCATCAACACTGGAGTGCCCGGTTGCCTTTTGTTGCGCTGCTGGGATGGCTGATCGCGCTGCAGCTGTCGTTCCCACTGACCGCCGACAAGACTCTGGCGGTGCTCTGGCTGGCCTGGCTGGCGGCGCCGCCGCGCGACGGGCTGGTCAGTGATCGCAGCACCACCAGCAGTGCGCTGGCGTTCGCCCTGCTTGCCCCCGCCTTGCTGATGCTGCTGCAGCGCACGCCACCGGCGCAGCTGATCCAGGCCGATGAGGCAGGCCGCCGGCACTACCTGGAAGCCCTTGCCGAAGCGCGTCCGGTCAGTGCCCTGCGCGGGCTGGCCGAAGCCGAACGGCACTTTTTGCGGGCCGAGCGGCTGGCCCCCTATCAGGCCGATCTGGCGCTGGCACGGATGACGGTAGCCTTGACGATCGCCCGGCGCGCGCAGAGTGCGCGGCGGGCCTTGTGTGGCCTGGAGGGCTACTGGCTGTTGATCGATGCCGATCCGCTGGTGGCCGCGCAAGCCGATCCTGCACGCAACCTGTGGTTGCAGTTACGCGATTGCCCGGACCCGCCGACGCTCAGCGCACGCTGAATCAGGCGACTTCCGGCAGCTCGCTGTCGTCGCTGTTGGCGGCGGCCTGCTCGGCCGCGCGTGGCTGATCGGCCTGACGCATCGCCTCGCGCAGGAACTGGCCCATGATTTCGGTAAAGCGCTCGGTACTGCTGTCCATCTCTTGCTCCTTTGGCGCCGATACCTGTCGACGCTCGGTTCCAGCATCAGCCCTGCGGTCGCGGCGACGCAGTGCCGGAGGTCATGACGCGGCCCTGACGGAAGTCATGATCCGGTGAAGGCGGTTGGCTGGCGTTCAGGCTGGGAGCCCCGTTCAGCCGCTTCGGCGCCACCACCAGGCCAGCGCAAGCAGGAACGGGAAGCTGTGGAAGGCGGCCAGTGCGGCAGCGATGTCCGGCCAGAGCTGGCCGACGTCCTGCGCCCGGGCCTGGTGAAAGCTCCAGACGGTAAAGGCACTGGTGATGGTCGCGGCCAGAGCCAGCAACAGCCAGTCCATCCGCAGTGACCAGCGTGCCTGGGGCGGGCGATGCAGGTAGAGCGCGCTCAGGATCGCGAAGGCAGGCAGGAACAGCAGCAGGGCCAGGAACGGTCGCATCAGACGGCGTGGTCCGGGTTCAGGGGCTTGCGCCGTCGGCCCGCACGGCAACGGTCTGGGCCAGCCAGCTCTGCACCGCCTCACGCAGTACCGGCAAGGTCACCGAACCCAGCGCCAGGATCTGGTCGTGGAAGGCCTTCAGATCGAAATCCGCGCCCAGCTGCTCTTCCGCCTCGGCCCGCAGGCGACGGATCTCGATCTCCCCCAGCTTGTAGCTCAGCGCCTGGCCCGGCCAGCCGATATAGCGGTCGATCTCGGTACCGATCTCATGTTCGCTCAGCGCAGTGTTGGCCTTCATGTAGTCGAAGGCCTGCTGGCGTGACCAACCCAGGGCGTGCATGCCGGTATCCACCACCAGCCGGCAGGCGCGCCACATCTCGTAGGTGAGACGGCCGAAATGGTCGTACGGGGTTTCATAGACGCCCATCTCCTTGCCCAGCCACTCGGTGTACAGCGCCCAGCCCTCGCCATAGACCGACAGATAGCTGTAGCGGCGAAACGGCGGTTGCTCGCCGGCCTCGCTGGCGAGCGCAAACTGCAGATGGTGGCCCGGTACCGCCTCATGCAGGGTCAGCGCCGGAATCGCATACAGCGGGCGGGCGTTGAGCTGATAAGTGTTGACCCAGTAGGTGCCTGCGCCGCCTTCACGCGGCGGCGGCACGTAGCGGCCGGTGGTGTAGAAGGGCGCAATCGCGTCCGGCACCGGCGCCACGCCATAGGGCGCGCGCGGCAGCTTGTTGAAGTAGTCCGGCAGCAGGCCATCGATCTTCTTGGCGTAGTAGCTGGCGTGGGCAATCAGCTCGCGCGAGGTACTGGCGTAAAACTGGCTGTCGCTGCGCAGGAACTGCAGAAAGTCCTCGAAACTGCCGGCATATTCGAGCTCGGCGATGATCTGATCCATCTCCGCCCGGATCCGCGTGACCTCCTCCAGGCCGGTCTGGTGGATCTCCTCCGCACTCAGGTCCAGGGTGACGAACTCGCGGATCGTCGATTGATAATAGGCGGCGCCATCCGGCAACTCACTGGCGCCGATGGACTCGCGTGCCGCCGGCACATAGGTGTCAACCAGGAAGGCGAGCAAGTCGCGCTGGGCCGGCAGCAGCCGCTCGCCGATCAACTGGCTGGCGCGTGCCTGCAGTTCGGCCTGGCGGGTCGCGTCGATCGAATCGGGCAATTGCGCGAAGGGTCGATAGAAGACGCTGGCGCTCGGGTCCTTCAGCTCGGCCTCGGCCTGCAGCGGCGCCTCCCGCCCGACCAGGATGATCCGCGGCAGGGTCCGCCCGGCGGCGAGACCTGCGGCCAGATGGGTCTGGTGCTCGCCCAGCCAGCGCGGCACCTCGGCCAGCCTCGCCAGATGGTCTTCGGCCTCCTGCAGATCCTTCAGGCGCTGCCGCTGGGCCCAGTGCTGGATGCTGCCGTAGAAGCTGGAATCGCCATTCATCGGCATCTGGTAGGCATGGGTGCGCACGCCGTCCAGACTGGTTTCGATCTGATGCCTGAAGACCGCGTAGTTGGCCCGTTCGGACTGGCTCAGCGACGCCGGATCGATCTGCTCCAGTTGCTCCAGCAGCTCGGCCCAGTAGCGTCCGCGGGCCTGCTGGCTTGCTTCATCCAGACGTTCCAGCCGTGGTTCCGCCCTGACGTCGTCCTCGCCGCGGGGCAATCGCGGGAACTCGCTCAGCCGCCATTGCCAGTCGGCCATCCAGATCGCCTCGAAGCGCTCGGCCGGGGATACCGGGACTTCGGAGGTTCTCGGCGACTCGGGCGACTCGGCTCGGAGCGACACGGTTGCCAGCAGCCCACCTGCAGCGATGCACAGCACGCCGACATGGCGAACGAAAGCGCTGCGCGCGAGAGCTTGCGAAGTGGATGGGGACATGGCGGGAGGCTGCTGCGAGGGGGCTGGAAGATTAGCATTGGTGAGCAAGTCGGGAGTCGGAAGTCGGGAGTCTCACCGAAGCGGGTTCGACTCAGAGCGGTGAAGAAGGCACTCCCGTCAATGTCGGGTTCTCTGCCAGCGAGTCCTGCTCGGGGTCGGGGTCGGAATCGGTATCGGAATCGATCCGTTGCGCG
>DAIMJK010000041.1:0-6871 GCA_036722245.1 Lysobacterales bacterium | reverse complement strand
CCAGGGCCCAGGCAGGTCACGGGCAGTGGGCACCGACCCGTCTCTGCGCGGGGTGCGTCCAGCCTGAACTCCTCGGCACAAGCTTTGACACCAACCCAAATCTAAACAAGAATCGTTCGCAAAACAGTCAAGCTTGGAGGCACCTATCGAATGCACCCCAGCGGTGGTCGTCACCTCGCGTTGCACCCCAGGTCTCTCCCCAGACCGACGCACCCGCGCGAGGTGACGACCAGGCGGCTTCAGAGCATCGACTGACGCCGCAGCTTTTCGAGCCGAGCCTTGCCCCGCCCCCCTCCGCCGCCGTGATGGACCCATGCCCACCGATCAACTGACAGCAGAGCCCGATACACGCCTGACCCGCTGCCTGCAGCGGCTGGACCCGTTCGCACGCAGCACCGAGGCCGCACCGGACTGGTTGCGGGTCGGCACCAGCATCGAGATCGCGGCGCCGACGCAGCGCGTCTTTGCCTGTTTGCGCAACCTCGGCTGTCTGTGTCGCTGGTGGCCACGCGCGGTGGCGCTCCATCCGCAACCGCCAGGTCTGTGCAACGTCGGCGACATCGCCCTGCTCCAGCTCAAGGACGGTCCCACCCTGCTGAAGGTACTGTGCTATCAGCCCGACCGACGCATCGTCCTGTCGCTGCACCGACCCGGCTTGCCGCTGCTGCTGGAGATCAGCGTCGACCGTAGCCAGCGCGCAGCGAAGGATGCGACCGCCGCCGTCCAGGGCAGCCGAATCCGGCTGCAACTGGAAGTCGAACGACGCAGTGGTGCCATCGCCAGCGCCCGCCAGGCCTTCTGGCTCAGCCTGCTGAGCCGTCGCGCCGCCAGTGGCCTGCGCCAACACCTGGGCTGGGAGCTGGGTTAGCAACGCGCCTTGCCGGCGCTCCGCGGCCAGCGGCCGCATTGGCCGGTTCACGAAGGATCCAGATCAAGGGCAGCTTTGCGCGAGCTGCTGGCCAGCCTGAACCCGCTCGGGTCCCTCCGGCAATGCCGCCAACGTCTGGCCAGCACGCGAGCAGTCGCCGATCAGCGCCTGGGCTACGAGCAGCAAACGCCGGGCGCGCATAGCCTCGCGACTGTGCGGGCCCATCGCCTGCTCCAGGATGGACAGGGCGGCTTGCAGCGACGGCACCGCGGAGCTGGCCTGCCCCTGCTGCAAGTGCGCTTCGGCCAGTGTCACCTGATACACCTGCCATCGCGGATGCGCCTGGCCCAGTGCCGGCTCAAGGATGGCAGCGCTGCGCTCCAGCAGGTCCCGCGCCTCATCCGTGCGGCTCAGTGCGAGCAAGGCACGCGCATGATTGTGCAGCACAATGCCGACCCGGAGATGGTCGGGCCCGAGTGCCCGGGCCAGGCTGTGCTCGGCCTTGTCGAACCATTGCAGAGCCTCGGCCGGGCGCCCCTGGGCCTCGATGGCGGCGGCCAGATTGTTGTACTCGGTGCCCGTGTGCATCGACGCCTGGCCGAGCTTTTCCTCGAAGATCGCGATCGCCTGGCGGTGCCAATGCTCGGCTTCGGCGGCATTGCCGGCGCGCACCGAGGCGGTGCCCAGATTGCCATAGACGATCGCCAGCCCGGCGCTGCGACCCCAGGCCGCCTGCGTGCTGTGCGCGATCCTTGTCAGCAGCGCGATGGCTTCATCGTTGTTGCCGGCGCGGCCGGTCGCAATCGCAAGATCGTTGAGCACATTCAAGGTCCGCAGATCCGCGCCGCCCCAAAGCGCCTCGCTTGTGACGTGAGCCGAGCGGTAGTGGGCGAGCGCTTCGTGCTGGTCGCCCTGTTCGTCGGCGACCCGCGCCCACTGCAGATGCCATTGGAGGGCCGTCTCGCTGGCCGGGTCGGTCAGCGCGGCGCCACGCACCTCTTCCAGCAGCGACCGCGCGGCCTGGGTATCGCCCTCGAGCAGCCTGGTGTCGGCGAGCTGGATCAGCGCCTGTAGCCGGGGTCCGTCGCCGCGACCGGCATGGCGCTCGGCCACCGCCTCGGCCCGGACGCGGGCCGACCCAAACTCGCCGGCGTCGTGGTCGACTCGCGCCAGCAGCAGCTCGATGCTGTCGAGGTGACTGCGATCGCCGGTTGCCAACGCGGCGAGCAGTGTCCGGCGCGCGTCCTCGTAGAGCTCGAGGTTCTGCTGGACATTGCCCAGCGCCAGCAACACCCGTGCCCGGGTGGTCACTGGCAACTCATGCCGGGCTATACGTTCGGCCGCGCCGGCCAACAGCTGGCGCGCGCTGATGCTGCCAGAGGGATACTCGATCGGATCGGCTGCGGTGTAGGTGTCGAGCAGGATCTCGACCATCTGCTCGGCGGTATCGCGCTCGATCAAGGTCTGCCGGTACTGCGCCGCGAGTTGCCAGGAGAAGGCTGCGCTCAGCAGGGCGAATGCAACGGCGACAGCGGCGGCGACGCGATGGCGCCGCAGCGCGCAGCGCCAGCGATAGATGCGGCTTGGCGGCATTGCCCGTACCGGCCGCCGCTGCAGCCAGCGGTCGAGCTCGTCGGCAAAGGCATGGGCGTCTTCGTAGCGCTCGGCTGGATCGTGGGCGAGCGCGCGCGCAAGTATCGCGGCCAGTTCGCGGCGTCGCGATGCCCGCATAGGCAGCTCGGCGATGGCGGCGTCGTGGTCCGTCCTGACCCGCTCGCTGGCGATGCGCCGGAAGACCGCACCGGGTGAGTCCTTGCAGTCGGCCAGCCAGGGCCTCAGAGCCTGTCCCGACAGCAGTCCACGCAGCATCGCGGCCAGCGCATGGACGTCACTGCGGGCGTCCAGATCACTCACCCCGTCGGCCTGCTCCGGACTGATGTAGTCGGGGGTCCCGCCGGCGTGACCGGACTCATGCTGGCCGATGGCGCGGGCGATGCCGAAGTCGATGACCTTCGGCCGCGGCTGACCGTCGATCACCGCAACCAGCACATTCGCCGGCTTGAGGTCACAGTGGATCACACCGCGGCGGTGGGCATGACCGACCGCGCGGCAGACGTCTCGCAACAGGCCGATCCCGACCACCGGATCGGGTCGGCGCTCGCGCCACCAGCCATCCAGTGGCAAGCCATCGACATACTCCATCGCGAACCATGCCGCGCCCTCGGCGGTACTGCCGGCATCGTAGATTTGCGCAATGCCCGGATGCGCCATCCTTGCGAGTGCCTGGCGCTCGATCTCGAAGCGTGCGTGGCTGGCCCGGTCCCCGCCACTGTGAGCGACCAGCTTGATCGCAACTGGCCGGCGAATTGGCTCGGTCTGTTCGGCCAACATGGCCAGGCCCATACCACCACGACCCAGTGTGCGTACGACGCGGTAGCGACCGATCCGGGTCCCGGGCGGAATCGCGAAGGCGGTACCGTACTCGAGCTGGCCCGCCATTTGCTGGGTCAGTTCGAGCAGGTCGGTGTCCTGCTCGCGCGGCGTGATGTCCGGGTCGTGGGGCGCGCTCATGTCTCGGTCAGATCGTCCTTGCCGCGACCCAGAGCATGCCGTCTGAGCTTCTTGTAGAACGTGGTCTTGCCGATCCCGAGCAGCGTCCAGGCGCCATCGTGGTCGCCGCCGCTCAAGGCCAGCGCCGTCACCATGGCCTCGCGCTCGGCAGCATCGATGGCGGCCGCCAGGGTCAGGGCGGAGCGATCGCTCACGCCACCGCGCAGTCCTTCGGGCAGATGGCTGCGGTCGAGCGCCTCACCCTCGTCCAGCACGATCAACGCGCCCTCGATGGTCTGCCTGAGCTCGCGCACATTGCCCGGCCAGTGCCAGCGTTGCAGGGACAGCAGAGCGGCTGCGGTGATGCCCTTGCTGCGCCCCCCCATGCGGGCAAGCGCCTCGCGATAGAAGTGAATGGCCAGCGGTGCGATGTCTTCCGGTCGCTCGCGCAACGGCGGTATCCGCGCGGCGAAGCCGGCCAGGCGGTGATACAGGTCCAGACGGAAGCGCCCAGCGGCGATCTCGGCCTCGAGATCGCGGTTGGTGGCGGCGACCAGACGCACATTGACGGCCAAGGTCCCGCGACCACCGACACGGGTAATACGGCCATCTTCAAGCACGCGCAACAGGCGCACCTGGGTCTCGGCGGCGGTGTCGCCGACTTCGTCCAGAAACAGCGTGCCGCCATCTGCCCGCTCCAGCAGGCCGGGTCGCTCGGTCACGCCGGTTGCGGCGCCTTTTTCCACGCCAAACAGTTCGGCCTCGAGCAGATCCTTCGGCAATGCGGCGCAATTGAGCGCCAGAAAGGGCCCTGCTGCGCAGGCCGAGTTGCGATGCAGCCAATGCGCGATCAACTCCTTGCCGACACCGGTTTCGCCCAGCAGCAGGATCGGAATGGTCGCGCCTGCGGCCCGCTGCAGTTGTCGCAGCACCAGCCGCATGGCCGGAGAACTGCTCGGCAGTCCCGGCCATTCAACCGGCGTAGTCGCCACGGCGGCTGCAGGCAGCGGATCTGGTGCCGGCCGCGGCGCAAACAGGATCAGATCCTCGGCGATCGCGGCCAGCGCTCGCTGCGCGCTGGCGGACAGTGGATCGGCCTGCAGTCGCCACGGTCCAGCGACGATCACCTCGACCAACTTCGCTTCCACGGCCGGACCGGCGATTGCCCAGATTGCGCCATTGGCATCGCACAGCCGCAGGCGCTCGATGCCAAGGCATTCAGCCCAGGCCGTCAGCAGCAGTGACAAGGAGGCTGCGGTCCAGCATTCGGCGGGACGCAGGGCAGCGGCCAGCGCCCGCAACTCGCGGGCGAGGTCGACCGAGGCCGTGGGTGAGGCTGTTGCTGCGGCCGTCGACCCGACATGCTCGCCCTGCGCGGTCGCGAAAGCCAGATCGTCAAGGCCAACCTGGCGTTCACGCAAGCGCAGCTTCGCACTGCCGATCAGCAGATCGACATCGCCGTTGCAGGCGTACTCCGCGATGCGCTGGCCGTCGATGCGGCTGCCGTTGGTCGAGCCCTGATCGCGCAGCAGCAGCCCGCGGTCCCTGCAGATGACGAGTTCGGCATGGCTACGCGAAACCCCCTGCGCGTCGATCACGATGTCGTTCTCGGCACCGCGCCCGATCAGGTACGTACCCGGCGTGAGGTCGCGCCTGGCTGCGGACGATTCGAGCCATTCGAGGCTGTAGCGGATGCGCATGTGCGCGGTCCCTGGTCGATCAAGCGCGAGGATAACGCCCTGGTTCGCGATCGTGAACTACTGTCGGCGAAACGCGAGGGCCTGCGTTCGCAATCCTGAACCGGGAGAATCCGGGGGAAAGCGCGCAGCTGCCCCGCGTTGCCGCATCAGCGCAATAAATTTTTGTATTTCAATGACCTGGATAAAGGTCGCGCAAGTGGCATGGCTCGTGCTGAGGGCTGCGGACGCAATTTCTACAGGAGACCCTCATGTCGCTACGCCGTCACCTGCTGGCCACCGCGCTGGCGCTGGCTGTTGCCCTGCCGGGCGCGCAATCCCTCGCCAGTCCCTTCACCTTCCAGGGATTCCTTGAGCAAAGTGGCACGCCGATCAACGGCAGCGCCAATCTCGCTTTCCGGTTGTTCGACGCCGCCAGTGGCGGCAACCAGCTCGGCAGCACCGTCAACGCCAATGCTTATCCGGTGCTCGATGGCGTCTTCACGATCGACCTGAACTTCGCTGGCGTCGCCTTTGCCGATGCCAACCGCTGGCTCCAGGTCGACGTCAACGGAACCCCGATGGGGCCGCGGATCGAAGTGCTGCCGGCGCCGCTGGCCAGCAGCACACGCGGGCTGCAGGGCCGTACGGTCAGTGCCGCTGCGCCGTCCAACGGCCAGGTCCTGAAGTGGAATGGCAGTGTCTGGGCACCAGCGGCCGACAACGGCGGCATCACCTACGAGGCCGGGGCAGGACTGAGTCTGACCGGCAACACCTTCGCTGTGGACTTCGGGGGCAGCGGCGCTTCTTCCCTCGTGGCCCGCAGTGATCACAGTCATTACGGCAGTTCCTGGAGCGGCTCGGCGGCGCAGCAGGCACTCGCCATTTCGCAGGCCAACGCAACCGCCGGAGCGACCGCGCTGTTCGCGATCAGCAGTGCCCCGACCGGCGTGACCCTGGGCGTGGCCGGTGTCAGCAACAGCACCAGCGCCACGGCGCGCGGTGTGCTCGGTCACGCTACCGCCAGCAGTGGCGACGTTTGGGGTGTGCAGGGCCGCAGCGACAGCAGCTCCGGGCGGGGCGTGTATGGTCTGGCGACCGCCGGCAGCGGGCAGGCGGTCGGCGTCTGGGGTGCCACATCCAGTAGCGAAGGTCGTGCCCTCTATGGCGAAGCGGTCGCCACCAGCGGCAGCAACTTCGGGGTCTATGGGCGGACCGCCTCGACCGGCGGCGTGGGCGTGCGTGGTGACGCCGTCGCAGCCAGCGGGGGTACGATCGGGGTGCTCGGCAGCAGTACATCGAACGCCGGCACCGGCGTCCGCGGCGAGGGCCGCTTCGGCGTCGTGGCCGATGGCAGCGAGATCGGCGTCGACGCTGCTGCGACGACTCCGACCGGCCAGGGCATCGGCGTACGCGGGGCCAGTGCCTCACCCGATGGTGCCGGCGTGTTTGCGATCAATTCGGCGGTCAGTGGTGACGCCTTTGGTGCCTACGCGCAGAGCAGCTCCAGTGGCGGCACGGCGCTGGTCGGCGATGCGTTGGCGACTTCCGGCAGCAACCGCGGCGTGCTTGCGCGTAGCGCCTCCGGGGGGGGTGTGGGGCTGCGCGCGGAGAATGTCAGCAACGCTGGACTCGCCACCGCGCTGCAGGCCATCGGTGGCTCCAACGGCGGCACCACCTCGGTGTTCGAGGCCAACGGAGGCGGATCCTCCTGGGCCATTGACGCCGCCTCGGCCGGCCCGACGGGACGTGCGCTCAATGCCCGCCTGACCAATGC
>DAIMJK010000040.1:219-15181 GCA_036722245.1 Lysobacterales bacterium | reverse complement strand
AAGCCTCGTCATTGCGAAGGAGCCCAAGCGACTGCCCCAGCGAGTAAATCCCGAGCCCTGAAGGGGGCGTCCAATACTCGTACGTGCGGCAAACCCGGACTGACCGTGAAGCCAGCGCGGCTGATCCGGGCCGCCGGTCCAGCAGCCGACCATGGATCGCCCCTTCAGGGCTCTGGCCTTGGTGGTCCGGGTTTTCCTGGGGTGTTGCCCCAGGCTAACGTGTGCTGCCCTTTCAGGGCGGAAGCGCAACAACGAGACTCAACTCCCCACCTGACAAGAAAACTAGAACCTCACTCGCCCTCCATCCACGACCCGATCATCGCCATACAAGACGACCTGATCACCGGCAGCGACTCCGCTCAGGACTTCCGCCTCGGCGTCGTTGCGTTGGCCGATCTGGACGTTGACGCGATGGGCGCGGCCGGCTTCGATGCGCAGCACCGACCAGCCATCCCGGTCGCGTTGGAGGGCGGCGCTGGGGACTTTCAGGACATCTTCGCTGGCCCACAGCTGATAGCGCGCACGCAGCCGGTAGCCGTCGCCGAGCGGCGGCCATGCGGGGCCAGATTCAGCCGGTAGCGCCAGCACCAGCACGCGCTGTTCCTCGACTCCCAAGGCCGAGACTTTGGTGAATGCGGCTGGTTCCACCCGCGCCACAGTCGCCAACAGCAGCCCGTCCCCGCCCCAGCCGGTCAACTCGACCCGCGCGCCGGGCTGCAGTTGCAACGCGTCCTCGCTCAGCAACTCACCCACGATCTCGATGTCGGTCGGGTCACCGATCTGCAGCAGCGCCTCGCCGGCGGCCACGGGTCCTGCGCTCTCGCGCAGGCGCCGGAGCACCAGGCCATCGGCCGGACTGACCAGATCGAGCTGCTGCGCACCGTCTTTGCCCGGCGCGAGCAGTGCTTGCAGGGCTCGGGCGCGACCCTGTGCCGCATCAACCGCGGCGGTCGCAGCCGCCTGCCTGGCGGCATTCAACTCGACCTGGGTCCGGGCTTGTTCCAGCAGTTCGACCGACACGACCTCGGCTTTGGCCAGGGCTTCGGCCCGCGCCAGTTCACGGCCGGATTGGCTGGCCGCTGCGCGTGCCGCCAGTGCGTGCTCACGTGCAGCGCGAAGGTCTGCCTGCGCCGCCGCCAGTTCGGCTTCGAGTCGCTGTACCTGGCTGGCATCCAGGCGAGGTGCCGGCCCCGCGTTGAGCGAGGCGACGATCTGGCCTCGATCGACCTGATCGCCCGGCCGTAGCTCGATCCGACTCAGCTCACCGGGAAGCGGCGAGGCCACCACATGCAGTTGCCGCACCCGACTGCGTACTTCCTCCTCGACGTACACGACCAGCGGGCCACGAAGGACCGTGGCAGCTTCGACCGGCAGGGGCGGGTCGCGCAGGGCCAGCGTGATGACCGCGATCACCACCAGCGCAAGCGCCACGACGCCGTAACGCATCATGCTTCAGTCTCCACCACCACCGTCGCCGCCGCCACCGTCGCCAGCGGCACCTCTGAAGTCACTTTCGCCGGAGTCGCGTTCGCGCGGCTTGGCCACAGCCGTCCCCATCGGCGTATCGACTGCCACAACCGGCCCGCCATCGCGGCGATTGCGCTGTGCGGTACGCGCCGCCCGCTCGCGCATCAGGCGCAGGGTTTCAGGGTCCTGCATCATTGCCACATCGCTGCGGCTGTTCTGCGCCACCCTGTCTGCGACGAACAGCCAGGCGGTTACGAAACACATCAGTAACGCGCCCATCGGCGCCACCACGCCGCGCAGGGCACTGGTACTGGTGAAGCTGCAGGAGACGAAACAAAGCAGGGTGATGCCTAGGGCAATCCAGCGGGCCATGCGCAGGGGCTCCGGTCGGTGGCGAGTAGGCACGCAGTGTAGCGAGCGGCGCTGGTTGGCGCAGTGTCCTTGTCGAGCATTGGGGCGGTAACGGTTTCAGGGCCCAGGGCTCAGGGCCCAGGGCCCAGGGCCCAGCAGGTCAAGAGCTGCTTCGGCCAGTGTTGCGGTTTCGGGTGCGATTCAAACTGAAGCAGCGAAGCCACGCGTCGGGGCGGAATCGGAATCGGCATCGGAATCGAGAGCGCCATGGGTTTGGCCACCAACGACGAGCCGTGTATCAGGCAGTCATCAACAAAGTCGTCAGGGAGCACCGCCGCACTAGACCAAATCGTGGCGATCCTGACAACGCAGGGACGGCGTGGCTACAAGGTTCACGAGGAGGCAGTCGGATCGGCCTGGCCAGGATCGATTCCGATACCGATTCCAACCCCGACCCCGACCCCGAGGTCAGCTCCCTGGCGGTGTAGAGAATTCGGCGTTGACGAGAGCCGCTTTTGCATCAGCTTGGATCGCAGCCGCGGTTCTCCCTCGCTCATCTCCCGCCGCCTGTCCCAGCTAGACTGACCACCTCAACACCTCACGGAGTCGCGCGTGTCCGCCACCGTCCTGATCGTCCTCGGCGTGATCCTGGTGATCGCCGGTTTCGCCGGCAACATCCT
Source organism: Lysobacterales bacterium (assembly GCA_036722245.1). GTDB lineage: Bacteria > Pseudomonadota > Gammaproteobacteria > Xanthomonadales > SZUA-5 > JAWLAT01. Next base: position 12,683 of record DAIMJK010000040.1, on the reverse strand, counting down.
GCCGTTGTTGCCGGGCATTCCGCTGTTGTATCTGGGTCTGGTGCTGATCGCCTGGGCGGGCGATTTTGTGCAGGTGGGCTGGGGGACGCTGATCGGGATTGGTGTGCTGGGGGTGCTCGCGATGCTGGCCGACTTCATCGCCGGGACCTTCGGACCCAAGGCCTACGGTGCGAGCGGCTGGGCCGTCCTTGGCGCCGGCATCGGCGCGATCGTCGGCATCTTCGCCGGTCTGGTCGGCCTGCTGATCGGCCCCTTCATCGGCGCGCTGATCGCCGAGTACCTGGCCACCGCCAACCTGCGCAACTCCACCCGCGCCGGCGTAGGCACCTGGATCGGACTGATCGTCGGCACCGCCGCCAAGATCGCGCTGAGTTTCGCGATGATCGGGTGGTTTGCGTTGGCGTATTTCCTTTGAGGGCAGGGCTGAGGTCTGAGGGGCTAGTCAAGCGACGCGGAGCCCAGCACTGCATCGGTGCTGGACGCGCATCGCCGTCATTGCGAGACCCCGTTTCCGCCCCCTCAGCCCTCAGCCCTGATCCCTGATCCAGATACAGACCCGAACACCAAGCCGCTACAAGCTACACTGCTCGCCCTTGACCTCACCGGACGCTACCGCATGCGCCTGACCCGCCGAACCATCCTCGCCGGTATCGGCGCGGGACTGCTTGTGGGTTGTCAGGGGCGCCGGCTGCAGTCCACATCGATGAAGATCGCCACCTACAACACCTCCCTGCATGGCAGTCGTGCTGGCGAACTGGTTGAACGCCTGCGTGGGGCGGACCCGCAGGCGCAGGCGATCGCGCAGGTGCTGCGGCAGGTGCGGCCGGACATCGTGCTGCTGAACGAGGTCGATTACGACGAGAGTGGTGAGGCGCTGGACCTGTTCGCCGGGCGCTATCTGACCGACCCGGCGCTGGCGGGCGAGCCGCTGGCCTATCCCTACCGCTTCATCGCGCCGGTCAACACCGGTGTGCCCAGCGGGCTGGACATCAATGCCGACGGCAAGATCGAGGGCGGCGAGGACTGCTGGGGTTACGGCGCCTATCCCGGCCAGTACGGCATGCTGCTCTTGTCGCGTTTCCCGATCGACTTCGGGCGGGTCCGCACGTTTCGACTATTGCGCTGGGCGCAGATGCCCGGCGCGCGGCGGCCGCGTTGGCCGGACGGTCGGCCGTTTCAGACCGACGCCGTGTGGGAGCAACTGCGCCTGTCCAGCAAGAGCCACTGGGACGTGCCGGTAGCCACGCCACTGGGCGAGATCCATCTGCTCGCCAGCCACCCCACACCGCCTGCCTTCGATGGCCCGGAGCGGCGCAATCGCGATCGCAACCGCGATGAACTCCGCCTCTGGGCCGACTACATCAGCCCAGGCCAGGCCGATTGGGTGATCGACGATAAGGACCAGCGTGGTGGGTTGGCAGCCGATGCACGTTTCGTCATTCTCGGTGATCTGAACGCCGACCCCTTCGACGGCAACGCCAGCGACGGTATCCAACGGCTACTCGACCAACCGCGCGTCAATGCCCGCAACACCCCACGCAGCGAGGGCGGCCGCCGCGCCGCTGAACGCGCTGGTGGCGCCAACGAAGGCCAACTCGGCGATCCGGCTTTCGACACCGGCGCCTTCCGCGCCGACCCCGGACCCGGCAACCTGCGAGCCGACTATGTCTTGCCTTCGAGCGATCTGGCAATCAAGGACGCGGCAGTGCATTGGCCGCTGGATGACGAGCCCGGGGCGGAGTGGGTCGAGGCCAGTGATCATCGGTTAGTTTGGGTTGTCGTTCGATAGCGCGTTTCAGGTTCAGAAGCAACGACGTTTCAGGTTTCAGGGAACGGCAAGAGCGAAATCGAGGGCCAGCACGGGCGCGGCTCAGCCGCTCTTGTTCGAGCGTTGAGGCTTGAAGTCTGAGTCCGCTTTCCATCAAATGTTCAGGATGCACCTGTGCCGAGCCTCGAACTCAAGATCCCCCCATTGGTTCTCGTCGCCATCTGTGCCTTCGCTATGTGGGCAAGCGCGCGCTGGCTTCCGTTCGGCCCGTTGCATTTCGCTGGCGCCGACTGGGTCGCTCTCGCACTCGCGCTGCTGGGTATTGCGATCGCTATCGCCGGCGTGCTGGCCTTCCGCCGCCATACCACCACTGTGAACCCGATGAATCCCGAACGCAGCACGACGGTGGTGCGTGACGGAATCTATCGTTACACCCGTAACCCGATGTACCTCGGTTTCGTGTTTGTACTGATCGGTTGGGGCTTCCATCTGGGCCAGGCCAGTGCATTGCTGATGCTGATCCCCTTCGTGGTCTGGCTCAACTTTTTTCAGATCATTCCTGAAGAGCGCGCCTTGCGCGGTCAGTTCGGGTCTGAGTTCGAGCAGTATTGCGGCGCTGTGAGGCGCTGGATCTGAAGTCTGGCGGACATTCACGGATGTGATTGCCTGTTTCGGCTGGCGTCGATACGATCGGGAGGCGCGGCGAGTGCGCAGGGGGCGGTCGGCAATTCGAGCGCGGGTCGCAAAGACAGGGGTGTGGGACGGCGTGCCGGGCGTGCTGGCGGCATCGGGGGAATCATGTTTCGTTGCATGGGGCTTGCGATCCTGCTGATCGCGCTCAGTCAGGCTGCCCACGGTCAGAAGATCTACAAGTGGACCGATTCCGAGGGGCGGGTGCAGTACACGCAGTCGCCGCCGCCGGACGGACAAGCGGCGGAATCGCGCGACATGCACAGGAACGCCCCCAGCGAGGAGCGTCGTGAGTACTGCGGGGTAGTCGAGCGCATCGCAAGGTCGATCGTCGACATGCGCCGGCGCGGTGTTTCGCAGGTCAATGCCAGTGATCTGGTACGCCGGGTCGAAGTACGCTCAGACCTCGATGTGGACATGGTGGCGCTGCGCGAGCTGGTCAACTTCGTCTATTCCGCTGGCGGCCGCTTTGATGCCGAGATGGTCGGGCGTGCCCACGACGCCTGTCTGGGCGGCAGTTTTGGCCGGGTCGGGCTGGGTGCGCGCTCGACAGTGCGTCGAGGCACCGCCGACGATGCCGATGATCCGGACAATCCCGGGATCTCCAAACCGCGACCACGGGTGCTTGCGGGCGATCCGGTCAGTGGCACCGGCTGGATCACCGGTGGTCTGGTGGCGACCAACTTCCACGTGATCCGTGACCGTGCGCGTATCCGCGTTCGTCTGGCCGACGGCCGGGAACTGGTGGCCAGCATCCTGGCCAAGGACGAGGGCAATGACGTCGTCTTGCTGAAGCTGGCCGAACCACTGCCGCCGGGGTTGCCGCTGGCAGACGCCGAAGCAGGCCTGGGCGCGACCGTGTTCACCCTGGGCTACCCGCACACCGGCATCATGGGCAACAACGTGAAGCTGTCGACCGGCATCATCAGCTCAAAGACCGGCATCCGCGACGACCCGCGCACCTACCAGATTTCCGTGCCCGTCCAGGCCGGCAACAGCGGCGGTCCCTTGATCAACGCGCGCGGCGAGGTGGTCGGTCTGGTGACGGCAAAACTCTCGGCCGCTCAGGTGTTCCGCTGGACCGGCGACCTGCCGCAGAACGTGAACTACGCGGTCAAGGTGAGTTACCTCAGCACGCTGCTACCGAAGGTCGACATTGCGGTCGCCAATCAGCCCGCCGAGCCAGCCGAACTCGAAGACCTCGTCGCCCGCGCGACCCCGGCGGTGGTGCTGGTCCTGGCGGATTGAGCGTCACTTCAGGATATTGCGCGACTTCCGTGGCCTCAGGCCAGGCCGGAATGTTGACTTCGCTGATCGTGATATCCATCATTGATGCCTACCATCTTGGAAACTGACCATGAGCGCCACAGCAAAGCTCTTCAAGTCCGGACGCAGCCAGGCGGTGCGCCTGCCGAAGGCGCTACGCTTCGAGGGAAGCGAGGTCATCGTTCGACGTTTCGGCAATGGGGTGCTCCTGCTGCCAATGGAGGCGCCATGGTCATTGATGCGTGAGGCGCTCGAAGAATTTGAACCCGGTTTCGAGATCAAGCGAGAACAGCCGCAGCAGGACGCCCGCGCGGAATGGCCAGAGTGATGAGCTTGCGCTATCTGCTTGATACCGACATCTGCATCTACATTATCAATCGTCGCCCCCGGACGGTTTGGCGTCGATTCGAGCAGTTCACGGTCGGCCAAGTCGGGGTTTCCAGCATCACCGGCGCAGAACTCTGGTTTGGCGTGTCGAAAAGTGGGTCCCGGCGCAATATAGAGGCATTGCAGAAGTTCCTTGCCCCCCTTGAGATCATGCCATTCGACGCCGAGGCCATGCGGGTCTATGGCGAGCTTCGAGCGGATCTGGAGGCTCGCGGCCAGCCGATTGGAGCGCTCGACCAATTGATCTCCGCCCATGCCAAGGCCTTGGGCGCGACCCTGGTTACGAACAACACGCGCGAGTTCGAGCGGGTTCGTGGTCTGCAGGTAGAAAACTGGGTTCAATAACTCAACAATGCCAACGGTTGCGTCGCGGAAGCCACATTGCGGGGACAGTTTCTGATGTCAGCCTGCCGGGTCCGACTGGATTGCCGCAGTCGCTTGGGCTCCTTCGCAATGACAAACAGGCGGTGACGACTCCGGGGTCGGGCTCCTCACTGGCCACTGGAACGGGCCACTGGAACAGCTCTCAAAACTTCTCCGGCCGCAGCACTTCCACGTCCGCCAGGTAGATGATCATCGCGTAGTGGGCGTAGTAGTGCTGCTGCAGGTGATCGGAGATCTTCGTCGCGGTGTCGCTGCTGCAGACGACTTCGATACGGATGTTGCTGCTCGATTCCCAGCTGGCGTTGCGGACGCCGCGATCGCCGCTGCCGCGGGCGTCGGTGATCGTGTAGCCGCGGGCACCGAGCTGTTTCAGGTCGCGGCGGATGGCGCTCTCGAGGGCGGCTTCGGTGACGACGGTCAGCAGTTTGCGGGTGTGCGTGCCCATGTCAGCCTCCGGCGTACCGGTGAATCCATTCGGCCAGCGCATGGTAGAGCGGTATGCCGATCAGGATATTGAAGGGAAAGGTGATGCCCAGTGAAGCCGTCAGCGACAGCGTCGGATTGGCCTCGGGCACAGAAATTCGCATCGCAGCGGGGACCGCGATATAGGAAGCGCTCGCGGCCAGGATCGCCAGCATCGCGCTGCCACCGCTGCTCAGGCCAAGCAGCCATCCGAGCACAGCGCCGACCAGCGCCGAGCACAGCGGCATCGCGATGGCGAAGACGAACAGGAACAGACCGTGCTTGCGCAGCGAGCCCAACTGCGAAGCCGCGATCAGACCCATTTCGAGCAGGAACACCGCGAGCAGGCCCTTGAACAGATCGAAGAACAAGGGTTTGACCCCGACCAGTCCGTCTTCGCCCGCGATCCAGCCGATCACCAATCCGCCGAGCAGCAGCACGATCCCCTTGCCCAGAAAGACTTCGTGGACCACCTCGCCCCAGCGCGTCTGCCTGCTCAGACCGCGCGCCAGCACGATGCCGACCAGGATCGCCGGCACCTCAAGGATCGTCAGCAGCAGCGGCATGTGCGCCTCGAAGGCAATCTGCCGGCTCTCGAACCAGGCCACCGCCACGGCATAGGTGCCGACGCTGACCGAGCCGTAGTGCGCGGCGATCGAGGCGGCGTCGGCGCGCGCCAGTCGGCCGGCCAGTCGCAGCACCGGATAAGCCAGCAACGGCAGCGTCAGACCCATCAGCAGCACCGCCAGCATCTGCGGCAGCAGGGCGAGGAAAGGCTGCCGCGCCAGCTCGATGCCACCCTTCAGGCCGATCGCCAGCAGCAGCAGCGCGCTGACGAAGTCGTACACCGCCGCCGGCAAGCGCAGCTCCGAACGCAGCAGGCTGGCGATCACGCCGAGCAGGAAGAACAGGATGATCGGATCGAGCATGGTCTGGATGGATGCTTGGGGCGGGGAGTATGCCGGTGGGGGTTGTTCGGTGCCAGACCAGCAGGGACAGACGTGGCCGGCTGATACACGGCGCCCACCGGTCCTGATAGACTAGTCTGGTAGACCAGTCTGGAATGTGACATGTCCACCGTCGGAGCATACGAGGCCAAGACGCATCTGCCGCGACTGCTGAAGCAGGTCGAGGCAGGCGAGATCGTGACCATCACGCGCAATGGTCGACCGATTGCGCGTTTGACGCCGGTGTTTGAAGCAGAGGACACGGTGACGAGGATTGTCCAGTTGCGGGCGGCCGTGGCCGGCCCTGCGCCGGGCGAGAAACTGTCGATGCGCGCCCTCATCGAGGAAGGGCGTAGGTGAGCCCGGCACAACCGGCGCTGGTTCTGGACGCTTCGCTGACACTTTCCTGGGCACTGCCGGACGAGGCCTCGCCGTACGGTGATCGCGTGCTTGATGCGGTAGCTGCGTCAGGCGCCCTGGTCCCGGGGTTGTGGGCACACGAGATCGCCAACGGACTGCTGATGGCTCAGAAGCGCGGTCGTCTCGCCAGAGGTCAGCGGCTGGCCTTCGTCGAACAATTGCTCAACCTCGCCATCAAGGTGGAGTCTCCGACTGCCAGAACCGTTCTCGACTCGCAAGCGGGCCTTGCCGAGCGATTCGGACTGACTGCCTACGATGCTGCGTATGTCGATCTGGCGCTACGGCATGGCCTGCCACTGGCAACGCAGGACAAGGCGATGAAGCGGGCGGCGATCAAGGCAGGTGTCACGATTGTCCCCGATTGAGGACGGCGCACCTTTGGGCGGACGCTGCCTTCAGGCTCTGATTGGCTACCGGAAAGGCTGGCTGGATCTGACTCCAGGCACCACTGGGGGGTGGCCGGATGTTGTGAGTGGGGACGGCAAGCGTTAGCGTGATGCGAGACATCGCGCAGAGACATCCCATGGCCATCACCACATTGAGCAGTCAGGCCTTTTGCCTCGCCATCGGCAACGCCACGCGAGCGACCCGGAACGGTCCGGTGATCATCGTCGACGACGACGGCAGACCGGCGCATGTACTGCTGTCCTTCGAGGAGTACCGGCGCATGGTCGGGACGTTGGAGTTGTCGCCCGAAGCAGATGACACGACAAGGCCGTCAGACTTCGACGGCTCGCCGTGGGCATTCATGCTCGAAGCACTGGAGGAGTTCGAAACCGAGGTCGAGCCGTCGAAGGACGGGACTGGTGAGGCGCCAGGAGTCATCCAATCTGGTGGCAACAAGTGAAACTGTTTCCGTTTCCGGCCGTACCGAGTTCAGGCAGGGTCCCTAGTCGTCCCGATTCCTGCGCCGGTGGTCAATGCGCGAGGCGGCCGGCGCTCTTGCTGCGGATGGCCGCGTCGCAGTCGGTTGCCGGTCCGACCTGCCGTGTCGCACGCCGTCGCGGCCGCCGGCGCGATGTGGCTGGCGGGCGAAAACCCACCTTGTTCGCGCGCCGGAACCGCGCTACTGCTCTTCGCGGGCCGTGGCCGGGTGAACGGCGCTGGACCCGATCGCTGCAATCCGCGCTTCTTCTGGGCCCTGTGCCCTGAGCCCTGGGCCCTCCGATCTACCCCTCCCGCAACACCAGCAGCGGCGGCGCGCGCACCACCTTGCGCGTGCTCCACAGGCCGAGCGCGGCCACGCCGACGCCGGCGGCCAAGGCCAATCCGCCGGTGGTGAGCCAGTCCAGTTCGAACGGCAGTTCGAACAATCGCTGACCCAGCCAGGCGGTGGCGAAGCCGGCGGCCAGTGCCGCGGCGGCGCCGGAGACGGCGCCGAGCAGGCCGAACTCCACCGTGCGGGCCAGCGTCAGCTGGCCGCTGCGGGCACCCAGCGCGCGCAGCAGCGCACCTTCGCGGATGCGTTCGTCGGCAGTCGAGCGGATCGCCGCGACCAGCACCAGCAGGCCGGCGGCAACGGTGAACAGGAATACCGCCTGGATCGCCAGCGCGGCCTGGTCGGCGGTGCGGCGGATCTGCTCGAACAGCGCGCTGACGTCGATCAGGGTGATGTTCGGGAAGGCCTCGACCAGTTCACCTTCGGCCACTTCCTGACCCGGATCGATGCGCAGGCTGGTGATCCAGCTGGCCGGATAGTCGCGCAGCGCGGCGGCCTTGAAGACGACGAAGAAGTTCGGCTCGAAGCTGTCCCAGTCGACCTCGCGCAGGTTCGCCACCTCGCCCTCGACCGGCTCACCGCCGATCTCGAAGCGGACGGTGTCGCCGATCTTCCAGCCCAGCGATCGGGCGAAGTCGGTCTCCACGCTGAGTGCATTGACCGGCAGCGAGGGATCGTCCCAGGCGCGGCCGGCGCTGACTCGATTGCCCGGGTTGAGCGTATCGCCCCAGGACAGGTTGAATTCGCGTTCGGCCAGGCGCCGGGCGCGATCGGACTGGTACTGGTCGCGTTGCACCGGTGCGCCATTGACCGCGCTCAGGCGGCCGCGAACCATCGGATACAGCCCGGCCGAATCGATCCCGGCGGCGGTGAGGCGGGCTTCGAAATCGATCCGCTGATGGTCCTGCAGGCCAATCAGGAAGCGGTTCGGCGCGTCCGGCGGCAGATTGTCCTGCCAACGTTCGATCAGCTGGGTGCGCAGCAGGATCAGCAGCGCCAGTGCGCCCAAACCCAGACCGAGCGCGACCACCTGACCGAGCGTGGCCAGCCGACGCCGCTTCAGCCCGGCCAGCGCGATGCGCAGCGCACCGCCGCTGCGACTGACCCACCAGCCGCCGGCATACAGCAGCAGTGCGCCTAGCACCGCCAGTCCCAGCACCAGTGCCGCCAGCGCACTGAGCGTGGCGACCAGCAGTTCGCGCTCGCCGGCCTGCCAGGCCAGCAGCGCCAGTGCCGCTGCCACGCCGACCAGCGCGTGCAACCACCAACTCAGCGGCGGTGCGCTCAGTTCGCGCCGCAGCACTCGCAGCGTCGGCACTCGCGCCAGCCGCAGCAGCGGTGGCAAGGCGAAGGCGTACAGCACCACGACACCGGTGATGAAGCCCATCAGCAGCGTGCTGGCCGGTGCCGGCGGCAGGCTCACGCCCAGGCCCGGTTCGGCCAGCCGGGCGGCGCTCCATTGCAGCGCCCAGGCCAGCGGCAAGGCCCACAGCGCCGCCTGTACGATCACGCCGGCCAGTTGCAGCAGAGTCAACTGCAGCAGCTGGCTCTGCGAGGCACCCAGGCAGCGCAGCACTGCGTAGGCGTCCAGATGGCGATCGGCGTGGCGCCGCGCCGCCAGTGCCACCGCAACACCGGCCAGCACCGAGGCCAGCACCGCGGCGAGGCGGAAGAAGCGACTGGCCCGATCGAGTGCCTGACGCAGCTCTGGCCTGGCATCGCTGCCATCCTCGAGCCGCTGACCGCGCCCCAGCTGCGGCCGCAGCCAGGCTTCGAATTCACGGATCTGCGCCGCCGGGCCGGCGTACAGCGCGCGCCACTGTGCCCGCGTGCCTTCCTGCAGCAACTCCGTCGTAGCCAGATCATCCATGCCGACGATGACCCGGTCGGCGCCGGTGGCATAGTCAAACACCGCATCGGGTTCTTCCGTGAATATCCCGTCGATGGCGAAGCTGGCGGTGCCCAGCTCGATCCGCTCGCCAACATCCAGGCCCATGCCGCGGGCCAGCCGCTGGCCGATCCAGACCTGCCCGGCGGGCGGGCCGTGCCCGAGCGCGCGGCCGTCGGCGAGGCGATAGACGCCGACCAGCGGGAAATGCTTGTCGATGCCCTTGACCTCGACCAGCCGGAACTCACCGTCCTGGCGCAGCATGCTGGGGAAAGTCACATGGCGGGCGTGGCCGATGCCGCGTTCGGCGGCTGCCAGATCGATCGCCGGGTCGAGGGATTGATCAGCGCGCAGTACCAGATCGCCACCCTGCAGCCGGTTGGCCGCCAGTTGCATCGCCATCTCGACCCGCCCGGTCAGCGCGCCTACCGCGGTGATCGAGAGCATCGCCAGACCGACCGCGAGCATGATCAGGGTCAGCTCGCCGCTACGCTGCTCGCGCCTGAGCAGGCGCCAGGCCAGCCGCAGATTGGGCGCGGCGCTCATGCCGCGGGGCTGGCCAGCAGGCGACCGTCAGCCAGCGCCAGCCGGCGTTGGCAGCGCTGGGCCAAACTTTCGTCGTGGGTGACCAGCACCAGCGTCGTGCCCGCTTCGGCATTGAGCTGGAACAGCAGATCGGCGATCTGACTGCCGGTGGCGCGGTCCAGATTGCCGGTGGGCTCGTCGGCGAACAGCACCGCCGGACGACTCACGAAAGCGCGCGCGATCGCGACCCGCTGCTGCTCGCCGCCAGACAGCTGGCGCGGCGTGTGTCCCAGCCGCGGGCCCAGACCAACCCGTTCCAGCCACAGCCGCGCCTGGCTTTCGGCGTCGTCTCGGCCGGCCAGTTCCAGTGGCAACATCGCGTTCTCCAGCGCGGTCATGCCGGCGAGCAACTGGAAGGACTGGAACACGAAGCCCACCTTCGCTGCGCGCAAGGCCGCCAATGCATCCTCGTCGAGCCTGGACAGGGCCGAGCCGGCCAGCCAGACCTCACCCCGACTGGGTCGATCCAGACCGGCCAGCAAGCCGAGCAGGGTCGACTTGCCCGAGCCGGAGGCACCGACGATCGCGACCGATTCGCCGGCCTCGATGCTGAGGTCCACGCCGTCGAGGATATCCAGGGTCTGCTCGCCCAGGGTCACGCTGCGACCGAGCTTGTCGGTGCGTACGGCGAGGGTCGAAGGCGATTCGGCCATGGCCGGTTCATCCGTATGTTCGATAATTGCGTTTTCGGTCATGACCTGGGCGGTAGCTGCGATGGCGGAAGGATGGAGCAAAAAGCATCAATGGGGCGTAGCGAGGCGCGCGTCAAGTACTGACCGATGGCAGGGGTCGCATCGCTGGTATGCGTGGCCGCTCACTATCCTGCTGCTGCAGGCCGCGCTGATGGTCCCGGCAACCGCCAGCGAGCCCCCATTGCTGTTGGTCCATGGCGACAGTCTGTCAGCGGCCTATGGCATTCCGGTCGACCAGGGCTGGGTCGCATTGCTGGAGCAACGGCTGCAAGAGCGCTCGCAGCCGTGGCGGGTGCTCAACAGTTCGATCAGTGGCGAGACCAGCGCCGGCGGTCTGACCCGGCTGCCGGGTTTGCTGCAGCGCCAGCAGCCGGCCGCGATGGTGCTGGCTCTGGGCGCCAACGACGGCTTGCGTGGCCTGTCGCCGGAGCATCTGGCCGGCAATCTGGAGGCGATGATCGAGGCCGCCCATGCCATCGGCGCGCGCGTGCTGCTGGTCGGCGTACGCCTGCCACCGAACTACGGCCCAGCCTACGGCGAGGCCTTCGAGGCGGTGTTCCGCGATGTCGCCCAGGCGCAGGGCGTGGACTATGTCGAATCCCTGCTGGCGCCGCTGGAAGATGATCGCGCCGCCTTCCTGCCCGATCAGTTGCATCCCACCGGCGAGGCTCAGCCCCGCTTGCTGGAGGCCTTGTGGCCGGCGCTGGAGCGTTTGCTGAAGTCTGAAATTGCCGAAAAATGAACCGCTACCCGAATTGGCTGGTGTTTTGGGTGGCTTTAGCGGTTAAAGAAACGTTAAGATCGGGACTTCGCGCGCGCCAAAGACTGGTTTGACTGCGGCCCATGGATGGCAGCAACGTACTGACAACGGACATCCTGCTGGTGCTGATCCTGCTCGGAGGCACCGTGCTGCTGTTCGTGCGCGAATGGTTGAGGGCCGATGTCGCCGCGCTGCTGATACTGGTCTTCCTCGGTTTGTCCGATCTGGTTCCGCCGGAGGATCTGTTCAGCGGCTTTGCGTCGAACGCGGTGATGGCCATCGTCGCGGTGATGATTCTCGGTGCCGGGCTCGATCGCACCGGAGTGTTGGGCGGTGCGGCGCGAGTGATCATGCGCGTCTCCGGCGGCCATGAGGTCCGTCTGATCATGGCCCTGTCTGCCTTTGCCGGTGGCTTGAGCATGTTCATGCAGAATCCGGCGGTCGCCGCACTGTTCCTGCCGGTGGCCAGCCGGGTATCGGCCCGCACCGGCTATCCCCTGTCGCAACTGCTGATGCCGATGGGCTTTTGCATCATCCTCGGTGGTCAGATGAGTACGGTCGGCAACTCGCCGATGATCATGCTCAACGACCTCGTCGCCGGCATCAATCGAAATCTGCCGCCCGGCGCGGAAACCCTGCAGGACTACCCCTTGTTCTCGGTCTTTCCGGTCGGGCTGGGTCTGTTCGTGCTGGGCCTGCTGTTCTTCGGCCTGGGCGCGCGTCGCTTGTTGCCGGATGAGGAACGCCAGACGGTTACCCCCAGCCGCACCGAATCCTATTTCGAACAGCTCTACGGTCAGCGCGGCGACCTCTATGAACTGGAAGTCCAGGCCGGTAGCGCGCTGATCGGCGCCACCGTGCTCGACGCCGAGGGCCTGCCCGGCGCACCAGTGCTGCTGGCATTGCAGGACGCCGGTCAGGCTCGGCTGGCGCCGCCGGGTGACCAGCCGATCGGGCGTGGCGCCCGGCTGGGCGGCGATTTCGGCCAGCAGCGGG
>DAIMJK010000040.1:0-209 GCA_036722245.1 Lysobacterales bacterium | reverse complement strand
GCGCCCGGCTGGGCGTGCTGGGCAGCCGCGAGCAGGTCGAGTCCTTCGCCGCCGCCCAGGGCTGCAAGCTGGAGCCGCGATTGGTCCAGTTGGAAAGTCTGTTCAATCCGGCCCGGTCCGGCATTTCCGAAGCCGTGGTACCGCCCGGTTCGCGAATGATCGACAAGACCATCGGCGAGCTGCGCCTGCGGCGTCGCTATGGTGTCAGT
>DAIMJK010000039.1:0-15222 GCA_036722245.1 Lysobacterales bacterium | reverse complement strand
CCCGGCCTCTATTTCTACGACAACGACGTCCTCGACATCGCCGCCAACATTCCCGCCGGTGGCAGCTACACCAGCCTTGGAAACAATTTCGTTGGCTCGGTTTGGGTGCCGATGACGGGCGGCAGCGGCGACCAAACGGGAACCCCCTCGTCGCGGATCGATCCCCTGCTCGATGCCCAGCTCGGCGAACAGCACACCCTGGCACGCCTGGGCGGAGACGAGTTCCTGCTGGTGATCGAATCGATCGATTCGCCGGCCGAAGCCGCGCTGGTCGCACAGAACCTGCTGCAGGTATTCGACGAGCCTTTCGAACTGCCCGGTGGGCATGAGGTGTATGCCAGCGCCAGCGTCGGTGTGGCCCTGTTTCCGTCCGATGGTTGCGAGTCTGGCGAGCTCATTCGCAATTCCGACGCGGCCATGTATCAGGCCAAGGCCAATGGTCGCAGCACGTATCAGTTCTACACCACCGAGCTGACACGCAGCGCCAATGAGCGACTGGCTCTGCATGGTCAATTGCGCCGGGCGCTGGTGAACGGCGAATTTGCGCTGCACTATCAGCCGCTGATGCGGGTCAGCGACGGGGCTGTGGTTGGCGTGGAAGCGTTGGTGCGCTGGTTTCCACCCGGCGAAGCTATGGTTCTGCCCGGCCGATTCATCCCTGTCACCGAAGAAACCGGCCTGATCCTGCCGCTCGGCGACTGGGTCTTGCGTACCGCCTGCCGGCAAATGAAGCAATGGCAGGAATCCGGCCTTACCGGGCTACGGCTCGCAGTGAACCTTTCCGCTAGACAATTGCAGCAGCCGGGCGTGGTGTGGCAATTGCAGGACGTGCTGGAGGAAACCGGCCTGGATGCCGCCACGCTGGAACTGGAACTGACCGAAAGCTCGTTGATGGAGGGCGGTGAACAGGCTGTCGACACGCTGGTGGCGTTGCGAGCGCTGGGCGTGACGCTGGCAATCGACGACTTTGGTACCGGCTACTCCTCGCTCGCCTATCTGAGGCGCTTTCCGGTCCATACGTTGAAGATCGACCGCAGTTTTGTCGAGGACCTGTCGGTGACGTCCTCGGAAGCGGAGATTGCCGCGGCGATCATCGCACTCAGTCGCAGCCTTCGTCTGGACGTGCTGGCCGAAGGGGTCGAGCGTATCGAGCAACTGGAGTTCCTGCAGCAGCATGGTTGCACCTACTACCAGGGCTTCCTGGTCAGCCGGCCGCAACCTGCCGACGAAATGGAACAGTGGCTGCGCCAGCACGTGCCCAGCGAATCGATCCGATCAAGCGAACTTCCGGGTCAGCCGGCGGTCTGAGCGGGCTTGCGAATGGAGCGCGCGACCCCATTTCTGCGCCGCGCCGAAGGAGTTTCCAGATGAAGGTAGAGCTGTTGTCCAGAGTGCAGGCAGATGACCACGATCATCAGTCGTTGGTGCAGCGACAGGTGCGGTTGCTGCTGGATCGCTTCACTCAGCGTCTGCGCGGGCTGCGAATCCGACTGGTGGACGAGAACGGTCCCAAGGGTGGGGTGGACCAGCGTTGCACGGTGACGGCCGATCTGGTCAGCGGCGGCCAGTTGCATACCGCGGCTCGATCGACCGAGGTAACCAAGGCCTTGGACCAGGCACTGCGCCGATTGACACGACTGCTTTCCGAACAGTCCCGACGGCGTGGCAGCAAGCGCCGGATCGGCGAGTTGCTTGCCACCGGCGATTGAAGGTCAGCCCCGCAAGCTGCCTGCCATGGTGTTCATGTATCGTCCTCAATGGATGGAATCACAACGCAATTCGATAGCGCTGATCGCGCGGGTGGTTGGATGGAGCTGGATGGGGGCGGAGCAGGGAAGGCTCGGTGGCGTTCGCGGGTGCGCCAATTGCTGGAGCAGCCACGCGTCCAGCGCTTGATCATTGGCTTGATCTTGCTCAATGCGGTCATTCTTGGCCTGGAAACCTCGCCGGCGGTGATGAACAACTGGGGAAGCTTGCTGCTCGGATTGGACAGCATCATTCTCGGGTTGTTCGTGATCGAGATCCTGGCCCGGATCTACGTTCATCGGCTGGCTTTCTTCCGGGACGCATGGAGCGTCTTCGATTTCCTGGTCGTCGCCATAGCCTTGATCCCGGCGTCCGGACCGCTTGCCGTCCTGCGCGCGTTGCGCGTACTGCGTGTGTTTCGCCTGCTCAGCGCAGTTCCCAGCCTGCGCCGGGTGGTCGGGGGCCTGCTTGCGGCGGTACCCGGACTGACTGCGGTGTTCGGCGTGATGTCACTTATTTTCTACGTCGCCGCAGTGATCAGCACCAATCTGTTTGGCGAGCGCTTTCCGGACTGGTTTGGCAATCTGGGCAGCAGTGCCTATACGTTGTTCCAGATCATGACCCTGGAAAGCTGGTCGATGGGTATCGCCCGACCGGTGATCGCCGAGTTCCCGTGGGCCTGGACCTTCTTCATTCCATTCATCCTGGTGGCCACCTTTACCTTGCTCAATCTTTTCATCGGCGTGATCGTCAGCGCACTGCAAGCCGAGCACGACGCCGAGCGCGAAGTCACCGATCAAGCCCGGGAGCAGGCGATGGAGGACCACCTGCATGCCGAGGTTTCCAGTCTGAAGATCGAGATCGCAGCGCTGCGGAGTCTGTTGCTGGAGCGTCTGCCGGAGCGGCGAACATGAGCGAGCAGGGTGATTGCGCAGCCTACTAAGGCCGGGGCTGAAAGACGCATCCTTTGCAGATGGACATTCAGGAGACCAGCTGGTGCAAACGGCACCGGCTTGCCTTAATTTGACATAATACACATTAGGCGTAGTTAGCCCTGAAGCAAGTACAACCGCCGGCCAGGAATGACCTTGGCTGTACGCTGGTCCCCACCTGCACCGTTGCCGCTCAGCGTCGGCACGCGTCGGCGCAATCGCCTGGCGCCTGGACCAGACGGCGTAGCGGGATCACGCCCGCCGGGCCGTCATCGAAGCTGTACTCCAGTTCCGCGCTTTCGCAGTTGAAGAAACGCAGCTGACTTTGTCCAGCGGCGGTATGCACCACCGGCGCGGGATCGTCGAAGCGACCGCCCGTGGTCAGGCTGAGCGTCATGCTTGCAGCGTCGTCGCCTTCCGCATAGCTGCCCTGCGCTGTGAACCAATCACGTTCGCCAGCCGCGTTCCAGCTGAACCAACCAGCGAAAAGCAGCGCGGGCGTCTGACTGATGTCGAGGAAAACCCCCTGCCCCGGCGTCTCCGGGTTGTACCAGGCGCCGCTCAGTGCCGGGCAGATCACGAAATCCTCACTGGCGCCTGCTTCCAGCTGAATCTGCCAGCTGCGCGAATCCACCGCCAAAGGCAGCATCCTGCCGGAGCGCAGGTAGGGACCGCGGTCGACCACCCGCCTGTAACGGTGCCAGCAACAAGCTGCCGGCAATCAGCACTGCAACCCGCTGGAGCAACATCGAAACCTCCTGTCGCGATACGTTCGTTATCGTCGCCTGAGCATACCGTCAGAGGGCGAGACTGAACATTGACGAAAGTCGGTAGGCAGAGTTCGTCGCACTGCTGCGTATGCGCTCCACGCGCTATTGAACGCAACCGGTGAGTCGCGCTGACGCTGCAGTGGCAGCGAAGCATCGAAGTCCCCTCGACCGCCACGGCCGAGGGGACTGCTCTCGGCGCTTGCAGCTTGCACACTTGCGTGTTAACACCTTGGTCGCTGTCGCGATAGGAAGCTCAAGCATGCGCGTCGCACTCGCGTTTTTCGCTCTGGCGGTTGCCTTGCTGGCGTTTGCTGCCCCCGGCGACGGTCCGACTCAATCGAAGGTCATGGTGCTGCAGATCGATGGCGGCATTGGACCTGCGACGAACGATTACCTCAGCCGCGGGCTGGCTCAGGCGGCCGCTGGGGCTGCGGCGGCGGTCGTGATCAAGATCGATACGCCCGGCGGGCTGGACGCGGCAACGCGCGACATCAATCAGGCGATCCTGGCCTCCAGCGTACCGACAATCTGCTGGGTCGCGCCGGAAGGTGCGCGCGCTGCCAGTGCCGGTACCTACATCCTGTATGCGTGCCACCTCGCGGCGATGGCGCCGGCGACTTCGCTCGGTGCCGCCACGCCGGTGTCGATGACCGCGCCCGGCGGCGGTGGCAAGGACGAGCGAAAGCCGGCGCGCAAGCCGGCCGAGGGCAGCAAGACCGATGCTGAGGATGATGGCGAGGCCGACGTCGAGCCCACGGCGGCCGAGGATACGTCTGAACCGACCACCGCAATGGAGCGAAAGGTCATCAACGACGCCGTCTCCTACATCCTCAGTCTGGCCGAACTGCGCGGTCGCAATGCCGAGTTCGCCGAGGCGGCGGTGCGCCAGGCCAGGACCCTCACCGCCAGCCAGGCGCTGGAACAGGGCGTGATCGAAGTGCTGGCCTCCGATCTGGATGACCTGCTGGCACAGGCTGACGGGCGAATCGTCAAGCTGCTGGATGCCGAGCATACGTTGGCGACCGCCGGGGCCGGCACCGAACAGATCGAACCGGACTGGCGCAACCGCCTGCTGAGCGTTATCACCGATCCATCCGTGGCCTACATCCTGCTTCTGGTCGGTCTGTACGGACTGGTACTCGAAGGCTACAGCCCGGGCGCGATCCTGCCCGGCGTGGTCGGTGCGATCGCGCTGCTGCTGGCCCTGTATGCCTTGCAGGTGCTGCCGGTGAACTATTCCGGTGTGTTGCTGATCGTGCTCGGCGTCGCCCTGCTGACGGCCGAGTTGATGGCACCCAGCTTCGGCGTGCTCGGCATGGGTGGCATGGTCGCACTGGTCGCCGGGTCATTGCTGCTGTACGACACCGACGTGCCCGGCTTCGGTGTATCCGTGCGTCTGATCACCGGCGTCGCCATCGCCAGCAGTCTGGCTTTTCTGGGCGTTCTCTATCTGGCCGTGCGCGCTCGCGAACGACCGGTGACTACGGGCGTCCCGGAATTGCTCCATCAGCCGGCGACGGTCATCGACGGTTTTCCCGGCCACGGTCAGGTCCATACGCGCGGTGAAAACTGGCAGGCCCACTGCGCTGAGCCCCTGCAGCCTGGTCAGCCGGTGCAGGTGACTGCTGTCGATGGTCTGGTCCTTCACGTCAAACCGCTAAGCAAGGAGTAGGTGCATGTTCGATCTGACGCTATGGATTCCGTTGTTGTTCGTTGTGGGTGGCCTGTTGTTCAGTGCCGTCAAGGTGATGCGCGAGTATGAACGCGCGGTGGTGTTCCAGCTCGGTCGCTTCTGGAAGGTCAAGGGTCCCGGGCTGATCATCCTGATCCCGGTGGTGCAGACGATGGAGCGGGTCGATCTGCGCACGATTGTCATGGACGTGCCCGAGCAGGATCTGATCTCGAAAGACAACGTCTCGGTCAAGGTCAATGCGGTGCTCTATTTCCGCGTCATCGACCCGCAGAAGGCGATCATCAACGTCGAACGCTATTACGACGCCACCAGCCAACTGGCCCAGACCACGCTGCGTTCGGTCCTCGGCCAGCATGACTTGGACGAGATGCTGTCCGAGCGCGAAAAACTCAACGACGATATCCAGCACATCCTCGATTCACAGACCGACGCCTGGGGCATCAAGGTGGCCAATGTCGAGATCAAGCATGTCGACATCAACGAGACCATGGTGCGCGCCATCGCCCGTCAGGCCGAAGCCGAGCGCCAACGCCGGGCCAAGGTCATCCATGCTGAAGGCGAGCAGCAGGCGGCGGTGAAGCTGGTCGAGGCGGCCAAGCTGCTGGGCCAGGACCCGCGCGCAATCCAGCTACGCTATCTGCAGACCCTGACCGAAATTGCCGGCGAGAAGAACTCGACCATCGTTTTCCCGCTGCCGATGGATCTGGTCGAGCCCATGCTGGCCAGGCTCAAGGGCGGAGCCTGAGCGAAAGAGCTGGAGCAGAGGTCGCCGGCCCTGCTGCGCCGGCGACACGGCTCAGGCGCCTCGGAACAAGCGACTGTATTCGAACGGGCGAACGACCCGAGCGCTCAGCGACTTCGCCTCCGGGTGCAGTGGATTGATGAGTGCGGCCGCTTCCTCCGGCACGATGACCGAAGGCACCTGGAGAATCGCCGAACTCTTGCCTCGCAGCCAGTCGCTTCCTGCCCGAACGCTCACTCGACCGGCAGGGTTGGCCGCCCAGGTGACGGCCAGCCTGGAAACGTCCATGATCGACCTTGCCGCCCAAACATCGTCCGGGACATCGATCTGCACCAGGAATCTGTCCAGCGGCAGACCAGCGTCGTCGACGTAGGCGGCCGTCTCAAGTACCGCGATAGCGATCGTCGGTGCCGAGTAAATGACAGCTTCGCCGTCGTCATTCCACCTCCCCGGGTTCTTCGCGGCACCTGCACCACTGAGGTCGTCTGCTGCGTAACTTCGCGTCTCCGCAACGATTCGCCACAGAATCACTGGTAAGCGCCGCTCTCGATGGCGCCCAGCAGCTTTGCGACCACGTCGACTCCGGTAGGTGTGTCAATGATCTCTGCAGCCTTGCGGCCGCCGAGTGCCGGTTGCGGCTTCTCCAGCCATTGTCCCAACCATTTGGCGGAATCGAAATCTCGTGCCTCAGGTGAGGTCGAGTTCGACACGATTCCCTGCGCCGTACCGAGCAATCTGGCCATTCCCAGCGCGGCCCTTCCTCCGCTACCGGAGAGCAGTTCGCCTGATGACACCTTCTTTTCGGCAGTGGCCTTGGGTACTCCGAGCATGCTGAACATTCGCTGCGCAGGGATCTGCATACGCTTGGACAAATCTTTCACGAACACCCCCGCCACGCCCATCCGCTCGGTCTCGATGAGCCGCATGGGGTCGGCTTGATGAAACCTGGTCACGAAGTCGTCGACGCCCGCGCTGGATACGTAGAGCACCCCGGTCGGCTCACGGACTCGATCCGCTTTCCGACTACTCACGGACGCAGCGGCTCGCTCGGGCGCGACGGCGACCGCCGCTTTCGGTCTGATCTTGCGAGTGTGGTAGACGACGGCCCTCTTGGTTTCTGTCATCTCGGCTACTCCGTCCACAACTGGACGAACAGTAGCCTCGTTCTAGACTGAATCGCAAGTGCAGAGCATGCCGTTCGACCCGAGGCAGCCTGACTGAGAGTCGGGTCAGTGTCGCCGGAGCCATCAGGAAGCCGGCGACGGTCCCTCAGTGCGACTCGAAGCTCTGCGTCGCCGGAGTGGTGCCGATCTTGCCACCGACTGCAGGCGCACTGGGCTTGCTCGGCGGTGCCGACGGCGAACCCGGATCCTCCCAGCCATCTGGCGGTGGCGGATCGCGGCCTTCCATGATCGCGTCGATCTGGCTGGCATCGATGGTCTCGTACTTCATCAATGCATCGGCCATCGTATGCAGCTTGTCGGTGTGCTCGACCAGGATGTCCTTGGCCGTGCCGTAGCAGCGATCGATCAACGCCCGGACTTCCGCATCGATGCGCTTGGCGGTGTCGCCCGAGACGGTCTTGTGCTGGGTTACCGAGCGGCCCAGGAAGACTTCTTCTTCCTCGTCGTTGTAGGCCAGCGGGCCCATCACATCGCTCAGACCCCAGCGCGTGACCATGTTCCGCGCCAGCGAGGTGGCGCGCATGATGTCGTTGGAGGCCCCGGTGGTGACCTTCTCGTGGCCAAAGATCAGTTCCTCGGCCAGGCGGCCGCCGTAGAGCGAGCAGATCTGGCTTTCCAGCCAGGTGCGGCTGTGCGAGTAGCGATCCTGCTCGGGCAGGAACATCGTCACGCCCAGCGCCCGCCCACGCGGGATGATCGACACCTTGTAGACCGGATCGTGCTCCGGCACCACCCGGCCGACGATCGCGTGGCCAGCCTCGTGATAGGCGGTGAGCAGCTTTTCCTTCTCGTCCATGACCATGCTGCGGCGCTCGGCGCCCATCATGATCTTGTCCTTGGCCCGCTCGAAGTGGCTCATGCCAACTTCCTTGTGGTTCTCGCGCGCCGCGAACAAGGCCGCCTCGTTGACCAGATTGGCCAGATCGGCGCCGGAGAAGCCGGGGGTGCCGCGGGCAATGAAATGCGGCTTGACGTCCTGCCCCAAAGGCACCTTGCGCATGTGCACCTTGAGGATCTGCTCGCGGCCGCGCACATCCGGCAACGGCACGACCACCTGGCGATCGAAGCGGCCGGGGCGCAGCAACGCCGGGTCCAGCACGTCCGGACGATTGGTCGCGGCGATGACGATGACGCCCTCGGTGCCCTCGAAACCGTCCATCTCGACCAGCAACTGGTTCAGGGTCTGCTCGCGCTCGTCATGACCGCCGCCCAGACCGGCGCCGCGATGACGACCGACCGCGTCGATCTCGTCGATGAAGATGATGCAGGGAGCGTGCTTCTTGGCCTGTTCGAACATGTCGCGCACGCGTGAGGCGCCCACGCCGACGAACATCTCGACGAAGTCCGAGCCGGAAATGGTGAAGAACGGCACCTTGGCTTCACCGGCAATGGCCTTGGCCAGCAGGGTCTTGCCGGTACCCGGCGAGCCCACCATCAGCACGCCGCGCGGAATCCGGCCGCCCAGACGCTGGAACTTGCCCGGATCGCGCAGGAATTCGACCAACTCCTTCACATCATCCTTGGCCTCGTCCACACCGGCCACATCGGCGAAAGTCACCCGTACCTGATCCTCACCCTGCAAGCGGGCGCGACTCTTGCCGAAACTCATCGCCCCGCGGCCGCCTCCGCCGCCCTGCATCTGGCGCATCATGAAGATCCAGAAGCCGATCAGGATCAGCACCGGCAGCAGGTTGAAGAACAGGCTGAGCATCGAAAAGCCGGACTCGGGCGGCAGAATGTCGACTTCCACATTGCGCTCGACCAGCTTGTCCATCAGCGTGTCGCTCATCGGCGCATAGACGGTGAATTGCTCACCACCCTGCGCGGTGCCCTGGATCTCGCGTTTGGCCACGTTCACCCGGACCTTTTCGACCCGCTCGCGATCGATCATCTGGACAAACTGCGAGTACTTCATCGGCTGGGTGGCGGGAACGCCCGGCCCAAAGCCGCGGAAGACCGCCAGCAGGACCATGGCAATCACGGTCCAGAGGAGAATGTTCTTGGCCAGATCGTTCACTTGCTTGCCTCTCGACTGGCGCGTCCGGATGACGCGCGCTGCATTCAATGGGACAGGTTCAAAAATACTGCCGTCTGCGTGAGCATAGTATCAGCGGCCTGAAGCTTCCGTCTTTGCCACCTGTGGCATGGCGCGTAGCCCGTTCACCTCGGGTTGGGGACGCGACCGGCCCGGAAATCAGTCGCCAGGGCATAGATTTCGCGACTCCGGTCGCGTGAGGCCTTGGGCTTGCGCAGGATCACCTTGCCAAACGCTGCCCTCAATTCACGCAGATAGGCGTCGAAATCCTCGCCCTGGAACAACTTGATCAGCAAGCTGCCCTTGCGCACCAGATGCTCCTGAGCGAAGGCCAGCACCAATTCGGCAAGATACATCGAACGCGCCTGGTCGCTTGACGCTACACCGCTGATATTGGGGGCGATGTCGGACAAGACAAGGTCGACCGCCTGATCGCCAAGGCTGGCCTGCAGCTGTGCCAGCGTCGCGTCCTCAGTGAAATCCCCCTGCAGTATTTCCACCCCTGCAATGGCATCGATCGGCAGGATGTCCAGCGCAATGATCCGGCCCTTGCCCTTGAGCGCCGCGGCAGCGATCTGCGACCAGCCACCCGGTGCCGCGCCCAGATCGACCACCACCATGCCCGGCCGCAGCAGCCGGTCCTTGGCCAGCAACTCCTCCAGCTTGAAAGCCGCCCGCGAACGCAAACCCTCCTTCTGCGCTCGCTGCACATAGGGATCGCTGAAGTGTTCGCGCAACCAGCGTTGGCTGCTTGAGGTCATCGGGATTCCTTCGCGGTTCGGGGCTGTGTGCTTCGTAGCGGAGGGCCCAGGGCTCAGGGCCCAGGGCCCAGAAGAGCAACGGCATGGCGCTCCTGCACTGGGCCCTGGGCCCTGGGCCCTGAGCCCTGAGCCCTGGGCCCTTGCTGTTCAGGCCTTGGGGCCGGTTATTGCGCCATGATACCTTCCCCAACCCTCACCAAGGCGTCGATCCATGTCCCTGAGCAACTCCCAGCGCCGCTATCTGCGCGGCTTGTGCCATCACTTGAGTCCGGTCGTGATGCTGGGGGGCAAGGGCTTGACCGATGCGGTGGTCGCCGAGCTGGAGCGGGCGCTGCTCGATCACGAACTGATCAAGGTCCGGATCACGGCCGAAGACCGCGACAGCAAGAAGGCGCTGGTCGCTCAGCTGGCCGAGCGCTGCCAGGCCGAGATGGTGCAGAGCATCGGCCATATCGTCTGCCTCTACCGGCGCCATCCCAAGCAGCCACAGTTGGCATTACCGAGTTGATTCGGGTGTTTCGCAGACCCGCCTCCAGGACCAGTCGATGGCCCTGACGGAACTCGGAAACACCAGTGCCAGTACCTTGCGTGCGGTCGGCGACGACTGGCTGGAGACGATGCAGCAGCGCTGGGAGTCGTCCGTGATGCTGTGGTCGGAAGGCGCGCAAGACTGGCCGGTGCAGTCAATGGACGAGTTGACCGAGGCGGACTTCAACGCTGCGCTGGCGACGAGCCCACAGGTCATGTTGCTCGCAACCGGGACTACCCTGCGTTTTCCTTCGCACGCCCTGCTCGCCAGTCTGCGTCGGCGCGGAGTTGGAATGGAGGTCATGGATCATCGCGCCGCGGCGCGGACCTTCAACCTGCTGCTGAGCGAGGGACGCCGAGTTACCGCGCTGTTCCTGATCGAGCGTTAGCCCGTCCTTCGATCTCTGGTCGCAGTAGTATTGATCCCGGCATTTCGCCCGAATCGATCGCGCCGGGAGCTGCGTTCATGGATATCAATCTGGCCACGCCCGCCCTGCTCTTCCCGGCGGTGTCGCTGCTCCTGCTCGCCTACACCAACCGCTTCCTGGCGCTGGCTGCAGTCATTCGCGGGCTGCATGCCAGCTACCGGGCGCAGCCCGATCACGCTGGCTATCTGGACCAGATCAAGCAGTTGCGGATGCGGGTGCGGCTGATTCGGGACATGCAGAGCTTCGGCGTGCTCAGCCTGCTGCTGTGCACGATGAGCATGTTCGCCCTGTTCGGCGGGCTGTTGGACGTGGGCAAATGGCTGTTCGGTGCCAGTCTGGTGTCGATGGCGCTGTCACTGGCGTTGAGTCTGCTGGAGATCCACCGCTCGGTTGGCGCGCTCGATCTGCAACTGGCCGACATCAAGGCCGGTCGGGCGGACCGTGGCGCGACCTGAGCCGCGCCGATGCAATGGGTGCAAGTCAAACTGATACCTTGAGGATCAGCCAAGGCCAAGGGCCCAGGGCTCAGGGCCCAGGGCCCAGGGCCCAGTTCAGAGCCAACTTGAGGCGAGTGTGGAGATTACCGCTCAGTGATTGCGTTTTGTCTCACCTCAAGCCGGTCCTTGACCCTCGGCCCTGAGCCCTGGGCCCTCTGAAACATCAGGTCCGAATTGCCCCACAGCGCGAACGCAGTCTCGCCGAATCATGAGCTTACGGAGTAGACTTGCGACGCTCTTTCGAGATCGTCCAGGCATGGCTACGGATGCGCGCTGCGGTTGAACCAGTCCAAAGGCGATTTACCCGCTTCCCGTTTGACGGGCAGGCGCGGATTTTTTCGTCCACGGCCATGTGGGAAACCGATGTGGTCGACCTGTCCCTGCGCGGCGTGCTGGTGCGACGGCCGGATAATTTCGACGGCCGCGCCGGCGGCAATTACCGGATCGAATTGCGACTGGCCGGCAGCGCCATCATCAGCATGGCGGTGACGCTGGCCAATCAGGCCGACGAAACCCTGGGCCTGCGCGCCGAGCATCTGGACTGGAACAGTTTTCTCCATCTCAAGCGGCTGATCGAGCTCAATCTGGGCGACAGCGACTCGCTCTATCGCGAGTTGTCGGCGCTGGGTTAGCGGCAGGCTGGCCGAATGGACCCGATCGTCTACGCCATTCCGGTCTTTTTTGGCCTGATGGCGATCGAAGCCTGGATTGGCCATCGCCGCGGACGCAAGGTCTATCGACTCAACGATGCGGTCGCCAGCATCAGCCTCGGCACGCTGTCGCAGTTGACCGGTCTGCTCGGCCGATTGGTCAGCTTTGGCATCTATCTGCTCGCCTTCGAGTATCTGCGCCTGTACACGCTGCCGGCGGATGCCTGGTGGGTCTGGCTGGTTGCGTTGATCCTGTACGACTTCCTGTACTACTGGCATCACCGCCTCGGTCACGAAGTGGCGCTGCTTTGGGCCGCCCACGCAGTTCATCACCAAAGCGAGGAATTCAACCTCAGTACCGCGCTGCGCCAGACCAGCAGTGGCTTTCTGTTCGGCTGGGTCTTCTATCTGCCGATGGCCC
Source organism: Lysobacterales bacterium (assembly GCA_036722245.1). Classification (GTDB taxonomy): domain Bacteria; phylum Pseudomonadota; class Gammaproteobacteria; order Xanthomonadales; family SZUA-5; genus JAWLAT01. The sequence continues at coordinate 2,835 of DAIMJK010000039.1, read as the reverse complement.
TGCTCGGCTTCCCGCCGCTGGTGTTCGTGGTCGTGGCGTTGATCGATCTGCTCTACCAGTACTGGATCCACACCGAACAGATCGGTCGACTGGGCTGGTTCGACCGGATCTTCGCCTCACCATCCAATCATCGCGTTCATCACGCCATCAACGACCGCTATCTGGATCGCAACTACGGCGGCATCCTGATCATCTGGGATCGGATCTTCGGCAGTTTCGAACAGGAGGACCCGGCCGAACCAGCGGTCTACGGCACCCGCAGTCAGCTGCGGCGCTTCGAGCCGGTCAGCGCCAATCTGCAGGTCTATGGCCAGCTGTGGCAAGACGCCCGCAGCCTGCCGAACTGGCGTGAGCGGTTGGAACTGTGCCTGCGCCCGCCCGGCTGGCAGGCGCCAAGCCAGCCACCCCGACCTGCGTTCCGGATCGAGTCGCAACGCAAGTTCGATCCCCAGCTGGCCGCACCGCTGCAAGCCTATGCGCTGGTCCAGTTCGCGCTGGTGACCCTGGCCGCCACACTGCTGCTGGGCTCGGCCCATGCCAGCCCAACGATGACCCTGTTGCTCTGGGGCGGCTGGTGCGTGCTGACCCTGGTCAGTCTGGGCAGCCTGCTCGAAGGCCAGCTGCGGCCACTGCTGGAAGGCAGCCGGCAGTGCCTCACCTTGCTCGCGCTGGTCGCCCTGCCCTTCCTGCCACTGACCGAAGCCCTGCGCCTGGCGCTGATGCTGCTCGCCGGAGTGACCCTGCTGAGCGGCGCCTGGCTGTGGTGGCAGACGCGGTCCGTCGCGGCTTCGAAGGCCTCGTCATCAGGGCAAGGGCGGTTTGGCACAAAGGATACGGACCATTGGGCCCAGGGCACAGGGCCCAGGGCCCAGTAAGGTCCATCGCGGCTTCGAAAGCCTCGTCATCAGGGCAAGAGCGATTTGGCACAAAGGACACGGAGCATAGGGCCCAGGGCCCAGGGCCCAGTAAGGTCAAGAGCGGCTATGGTGACGCACCTGCTGGGCGTCGAGAAACGACAGCGCCAGCCCGGCTCTTCTGGGCCCTGTGCCCTGGGCCCTGGGCCCTATCCCCTGGGCCCTATGCCCTCGGCCCTATGCCCTAAATTCTGTGTCATTCGCGTTGAACGACTCGCTCAGGCAGAACAACTCGCTACGCCGACTGCAGTTCACGACATGCCCGCAGGTATGCGGCCTCGACGGTCTCGCGGGCGCGGTGGCGGCCTTCGCGGACCAGCCAGCGGCCGCCGACCATGACTTCGCGTACCAATGGCCGGTTGCCGCAGTAGATCCAGCCGTCGATCTGGCGATCAGCGGGCAAGGCGGCCAGTTCGGGGGCGCTGTCATCGAGCACGACCAGATCCAGACGCCGACCGGGCAGCCAGGCATTGCCGCCGTCTGCGCGAGCGACTCGATCTCCGGCGCGCAGGGATTGCCACAGCAGCGCCTCGGCGACCCGGCCGTGGCCATCGGCAGCGACGTTGCGGCTGTGCTCACGCAAGCGCTGGCCATACTCCAGCCAGCGCAACTCCTCTACCGGCGAGGTGCTTACATGGCTGTCAGAGCCGATCCCGAAAACGCCACCTGCGCGCAGGAACTCGGTCAGCGGAAACAATCCATCGCCAAGATTGGCCTCGGTGGTCGGGCACAGCGTCACGGTCGCGCCGCTGGCGGCGATCGCGTCGATCTCGGCACTATCGAGGTGGGTCGCATGAACCAGCGACCAATGCTCGTCGACGGCGGCGTGATCGAGCAGCCATTGCACCGGTCGTGCGCCACGCAGAGCGACGCAGTCCTCCACCTCGGCGCGCTGCTCGGCGATATGGATATGGATCGGACGCCGCCGGTCCGATGTACCGAAGGGCGCCCCGACGAAAGCCGCCAGGACCTCCGTCAACGCCTCCGCTGGCACGGCGCGCAGACTGTGCAGGGCGATGCCGACGTGCAGACCCAGGTCTTCGTGGATCAGCAGGCGTTCGACCAGTCTCAGATAGCGCTCGACCGAGGCATGACCAAAGCGCGCCTGGCGCGGGCTCAGCGGACGGCCGTCCAAATGCCCACTCAGGTACAGCGTCGGCAACAGGGTCAGGCCGATACCGACCTCGCGCGCGGCCTCGATCAGTGCCAGGCACATCGCGGCCGGCTCGGCATAGGGGCTGCCATCGGGCTGCTGGTGCAGATAGTGGAACTCGCAGACCTCGGTGTAGCCCTGCTCAAGCAACTCCAGATACAGTTGCGCGGCAATCGCTTTCAGCTGTTCGGGACCGATTCGGCCGGCGAAGTGATACATGGTTTCGCGCCAGGACCAGAAGTCGTCCTGTCCGGCGACACGCCGCTCGGCCAGCCCTGCCATCGCACGCTGGAAGGCATGGCTGTGCAGATTCGGAATGCCCGGCAGTACCAGCCCGTCGACCTGCGTGGGCAAGCGAGTGTGGTCCTGGATTTGCGCTGTCGCCGCCAGCACACGGCCGTCGGCGCCCAGTTCCAGTTCCACCCCCGACATCCGCCCGGGCCCCAGCCACGCTCGCGGCAGTTGCAACGTTGCTCGCATATCGACCTCCCTCGGTAGCCCGAACGGGACCGGAAAATGCCTTTAACACAAAGGACACAAAGGGCTACGCCCAGTTTTCCAGCATGAGCGGGGCTTCGATCCGTTCGAAGCGGCGGCTGTTGTTGCTGATCAGCACCGCGCCAGCCGATAACGCGTGGGCCGCAATCATCATGTTCATCTCGCCGATCGGTTGGCCGGTGCTGAGCAATTGGTGGCGGATTTGGGCGTACCAGTCCGCCGCGTCGCTGTCCCAGGGCAGGATGCGGACAAGCTTGAGGAACTGACCCG
>DAIMJK010000038.1:0-15254 GCA_036722245.1 Lysobacterales bacterium | reverse complement strand
TTTAGGTTTCACGTAAGAGCAAGAGCGTTTTAGGTTTTAGGTTTTAGGGTCAGGGCAAGAGCAGAAGCAGCACTTCGGGGCCGAACCGCTCCTCGCTTTGGCGGCTGTGTCCGATCGGCATTGACTCCGGACGGGCGCGAAGATCGGTCCGATCGGGCTCGGCTCAGCGTCGCTCTTGATCTTGCTCTTACGTAAAACGTAAAACGTAAAACGTAAAACCGCTCTTTCTTTTCCTTAAAACCCAAGAACTAAAACCTAAAACACTATCCACCGGAGCGAAAAATGAAATCCCGACCAAGACTATCCCGTTGGCTATTGGGCTCGTGTACCGCCCTGATTGTCGTGTCTGCGTTCGCGCAAAACGGCCCTCCCCCACCCTCACCGGTCAGCGTTATCCCGGTGGTGCAGGCGGAGCTGGCGCCGATGACCTGGGTTCCTGGGACGGTGGTTGCACGGGCCGATGCGCGTATCGGCGCGGAGGTGGCCGGCCGCCTGGTCAGCCTGGCCGAAATCGGCGCCAGAGTGGCCAGGGGGGATGTGATCGCGCGCAGCGACACCGAGGCACTGACGCTGGAGAAGCAACGCCAGCAGGCGGCGGTCGATCGGCTGCAGGCGCAGCTGCGCTATCGGGAGCAGCAGGTCGAGCGTTTCAAGGCGCTGGCCGATCGCAATGTGATGGCAGGCGATCAGCTCGACAGCAGCATCGCCGAACAGGCGATGACCGCCGCCGAACTGGCCCAGGCCAAAGCGCAGCTGGCCGAGGTGCAATACCGGATCGAGCGCTCGGCCGTGCGGGCGCCCTTTGCCGGCATCGTGGTCGAACGGCTGGCTCAGCCCGGTGAATATCTCGGTCCCGGCACGCCGGTGCTGCGGCTGGTCGACGTCGAACAACGCGAGATCAGCGCGCGCGCGCCACTGACCGCCTTTCCCTTCCTGCGGGAGGGTCAGGTACTGCAGGTCCGCCAGGGCGAGCAGCAGCAGTCCTTGCCGCTGGTCCGGCGCATTGAGGTCGGCGATCCGCTCTCGCGCAGCGCCGAGCTGCGGCTGGATGTGGCAACACAGGACTGGGTCGTCGGCAGCGCGGTCGAAGTCAGCGTGCCCGAGGCGGCCGGCGGCGAGGGGCTCGCAGTGCACCGCGACGCACTGCTGCTGCGCGCCAACCAGCGTTACGTCTATCGCGTCGGCGAGAACGGCAAGGCCGAGCGGGTCGACGTCGAAGTTGGTCTGGCGGTCGGTGATCAGGTTCAAGTGAACGGTGATCTGCGAGCCGGTGACCTGGTTGTCGTTCGCGGCGGTGAGCGCTTGAGCGAGGGTGCGACGGTCCAGGTACTAGCCCCCGGAAGTGCGGCGGCGCAGGGGATAGGAGGGTGAAGCGGGCCGAACAGCGAAGGCAGCGCTCCGCGCTGCGAATCGCGAGCAAGCTCCCTCCTGCAAATGCAAGAGCCAGAGCAAGAGGCTGCTTGCAGGCGACCGCGGTAGCGGGTTTTGGCTCTGGCTCTTTGCAGGAGGCTGCTTGCAGGCGACCGCGGTAGCGGGTCTTGGCTCTTGCTATTTGCAGGAGGCTGCTTGCAGGCGACCGCGGTAGCGGGTTTTGGCTCTGGCTATTTGTAGGAGGCTGCTTGCAGGCGACCGCAGTAGCGGGTTTTGATGCCTTTTGGCGGACCGAAGAGCGAAGGCAGCGCTGCGCGCTGCGAATCGCGAGCAAGCTCCCTCCTACAAATGCAAGAGCCAGAGCAAAGAGCAACAAGCAAGAGCTTCGCGAGCAAGCTCCCTCCTACAAATGCGAGAGCCGGCGCAAGGGCTTCGCCCCCGCCCCTAAAACCCAGAACACTCTGGCGCTTGCCGTAAAGATCAAGACTCAAAACGTAAAACGAATATCACCGCCCCAATCCCCGAAACCCGATGTCGCTGCGATAGAAGCAGCCGTCAAACTCTATCGCTGCGGCGCGTTGGTATGCGAAATCGCGGGCCTGCTGGAAATTCTCGCCCAGCGCGCAAACCGTCAGGACGCGACCGCCGGCGCTGACGACGACGCCATCGAGCAGGCGGGTGCCGGCGTGGAAGACCTTGACTCCGCTGAGCTGGGTCACTTCGAGGCCGCGAATGGGGTCACCGCTGCGTGGGGTGGCCGGATAGCCGGCCGCGGCCATGACCACGCCGATCGCCGGGCGCGGGTCCCACTGGATCTGGCGGCCGGCCAGGCGGCCTTGCACGGCCGCTTCCAGGTGGGCGTATAGATCGTCGTCCAGGCGCAGCATCAGCGGCTGGGTCTCGGGATCGCCCAGGCGCACGTTGAATTCCAGCACCTTGATGCCGCCCTGCGGGTCAATCATCAGGCCGGCATAGAGGAAACCACGGAAGCGTCGGCCCTCGCTCGCCAGTCCGGCCAGAGTCGGTTCGATCACCTCGCGCAGGACCCGCGCCTCGATCGCCGCGCTCACCACCGGCGCTGGTGAGTAGGCGCCCATGCCGCCGGTGTTGGGTCCCTGATCGCCATCGTCGCGACGCTTGTGATCCTGACTGGACGCCAGCGGCAGATAGTCGTGGCCGTCGGCGATGACCATGTAGCTGGCCTCCTCGCCTTCCAGGAAATCCTCGATCACGACCCGGTGACCGGCCGCGCCCAGACTGCTTCCACCGAGCATGTCGACCAGTGCCTGCTCGGCGCTGGCCAGATCCATCGCCACGACCACCCCCTTGCCGGCGGCCAGACCATCCGCCTTGACCACGATCGGGGCGCCGCGGGAGCGGACGTAGGCCAGGGCCGGCTCAAGCGCTTCAAACACGCGATGCTCGGCGGTCGGGATCCGATGGCGTTCAAGAAAGGCCTTGGCAAAGGCCTTCGAGGCTTCCAGCTCAGCCGCCGCCTTGCTCGGTCCGAAGATCGCCAGACCAACCGCCTCGAAGGCATCGACAATTCCTGCGGCCAGCGGAACCTCCGGCCCGACCACGGTCAGATCGACGCCCTCGGCCTGCGCCAGCGCGACCAGCCCGGCCACATCGTCGGCCGCCACCAATATGTTGCGCAGGCCCTTTTCGCGCGCAGTACCGGCGTTACCCGGCGCGACCAGCACCTCGCTCACCTGCGGCGACGTGTTCAAACGCCAGGCCAGCGCATGCTCGCGCCCGCCCCCCCCGATCACCAGCACCCGCGCCTGCTTCATCGACCCGCCGTTTCTGCCCGTATGACGGCGCGTAGGCTGCGGGATGTGGGCCTGAGGCGCAAGAGCTGAGGGCCCAGGGCATAGGGCCCAGGGCCCAGTAGAGCCAGAGCATCAGGGTGCAGGGCCATGCACTCCGCGCCCGATGCCCTATGCCCTGTGCCCTATGCCCTCGCTTTTCTGGGCCCTGGGCCCTGGGCCCCTCGCTGGGATGTGCCCAAAACCCTGAACCCAGTCTCCCTAGTGCCGAAAATGCCGCCGCCCCGTAAACACCATCGCCATTCCGTGCTCGTTCGCTGCGGCAATGACTTCGGGGTCGCGGATGGAACCGCCGGGTTGGACGATGGCGCGGATGCCGACGGCGGCGGCGGCATCAACGCCGTCGCGGAAGGGCAGGAAGGCGTCCGAGGCCATGGCGGCGCCTGCCAGCGGCAATTGCGCTTCTTCGGCCTTCATCGCGGCGATGCGGGCGCTGATGACGCGGCTCATCTGGCCGGCGCCTATGCCCAGGGTGGCGCCGTCGCGGGCGTAGACGATCGCGTTCGACTTGACATACTGGGCAACCTTCCAGGCAAAGGCCATGTCGGCGTATTCCTGGTCACTGGGAACGCGCTCGCTGACCACCTTCCAACTCGCCGAGTCATCGTCGCCCAGATCGCCGTCCTGCACCAGAAAGCCGCCCTGGATGCGTTTGTAGTCGCGCCATGGCGGTAGTGGCTTGGGCCAGGCGCCGCTGGCGAGCACGCGCACGTTCGGCTTGGCGGCCAGCGCGGTCAGCGCCTCGGCGTCGACTTCTGGCGCAATCATGACTTCGACGAACTGGCGCTCAAGGATGCGTCTGGCCAGCTCGGCATCGAGCGGCCGGTTGAAGGCAATGATGCCGCCGAAGGCCGACACCGCGTCGCAGGCGTAGGCGCGCTCATAGGCCAGCGACTGGCTAGCCGCGACTGCCACACCGCAGGGGTTGGCGTGCTTGACGATGACGCAGGCGGATTGCTCGAACTGCTTGACACATTCGAGCGCGGCATCGGCATCGGCCAGATTGTTGAAGGACAGCGCCTTGCCCTGCAGCACCCGCGATCCGGCGACGGTCCCGCTGCTGACCCCGGCTTCCAGGAACAGTGCCGCCTGTTGATGCGGATTTTCCCCGTAGCGCAGCGATTCGCTGCGCTTCAGGGCCAGATGCAGCGTCGGCCCGAAGGGCTCCTCGGCAGCACTGTCGCGCGCGCCCAGCCAGTCGGCGATGCGACCGTCGTAGCGCGCGGTGTGGGCATAAGTCTTTGCCGCCAGGCGGCGCCGATAGTCCAGAACGGTGCCGCCTTCGTCGAGAGCGTCCAGCAGTGCTGGATAATCGTCGGGGTCGACCACCACCGTCACCCGCGCGTGATTCTTGGCCGCCGCCCGCAGCATTGCCGGGCCACCGATATCGATCTGCTCGATCGCCTCTGCGTCAGTCACATCGGCCCGCGCAATCGTGGCCTCGAAGGGATACAGATTGACGATCAACAGATCGATCGCCGCGATGGCGTGCTCGGCCATCACCGCATCATCGATGCCGGCACGACCAAGCAGACCGCCGTGCACGGCAGGATGGAGGGTCTTGACCCGGCCATCCATGATCTCCGGGAAGCCGGTAATGCTGGACACATCGGTGACCGCCAGACCGAGCTCGCGCAGGGCGCGCGCGGTGCCGCCGGTAGACAACAGTTGCACGCCAAGCCCAGCCAGCCGGTGCGCCAGCTGCGCCAGACCGCGCTTGTCCGACACACTGAGCAAGGCCCGACGAACGGGGATACGGCTAGAGGTCATTGAGGAAAGGTCCTGACTGGGGGCAGTTGGCCCGGCGGCGCGCGACGATACCCGAGCCGCCGCTCGATTTGGAGGCTGCGTGGCGGGGTCGGGAGCACGAGCGGTACCCGACGTGGCAGGTCAATCCAGGCCGAAAGCCACCATGCGCTTGCGCAGCGTAGCCCGGTTGATGCCGAGGATCTGGGCGGCCCGACTGAGGTTACCGTCGCAGTGACGCAGGACTTCTTCCAGCAAGGGCGCCTCGACCTGCTGCACGAACAACCGGTACAGGTCCGAGCAGCCGGCACCGTCGAGATCCTGCATGTAGCGCCGGATTGCCTGCTGCGCACACTCCCGCAAAGTCGGTTCCGCGACCCGCACAACCGCGTCGGACCTGCTCGTCTCCAAGACCGTTACCGTGCCCATCACAACCCACGCCTCCCGATTTTCGCGAACAGCACCCCGCACTCGTGCGATACGAGTGTCTGCTCTGAATTCTGGTGGGTGCCGAAGGTCACAGAGGATAGCCCAAGGGGGCGAGCTGGGTAAGGGCTATCGTCACAATTGTGCCATTTTTGTCAGCGCAGGCTCAGCTTGGCGCGATTTCGGTGACCACGCATGCCGTCGATTCCTCCTTCGGTGGGGGCTTTGGATCCGGTTCAGCGATCTTGTCGGTTGACGGTAGATAATGCGCGGATACCTTGGCTCCCTGGCCGTGCAGCAAGGCCAGGGATCAGGCCCATTCACTCGATGGTCAATCAATGCTGTGCGGCTGGACGCAGCGGTCGCCCCATCCCTCCCGACATCGTCAGACTGCTGTCATCTCCATCCTCCAACCCGACTGCCGGAAGCCATTGATGTCGACTCCTGCCGCGCCTGCGACCCTGCCCGCGCCCATGCTCACGCCGACCTCCGCAGCGCCGATCGAACAGCGACTGGCGCTGATGGCCGCGCTCGCGCGCGAGCTGCACGAAGCCGGCACCACCGCGCCGCGACTGGAGGCGGCGATGAACGGTGTGGCAACGACGCTTGGTCTGACCGCGCAAGTGTTCTCGGCACCGACGGTAATCATGCTGTCGATCCGCGATTCCGATGCCCCTGCCGGCTCGCCCGTGCACAGCGAGCTGTTGCGGGTCGAGCCCAACGACATCAATCTGGCGCGGCTGAGCGCGGTGGACGACATCGCCGAGCGTCTGGTTCGCGGTGAGCTGTCTGCGCTGGATGCACATGCCGCGCTGACCGCGTCCAGAACGCCACCGTCGCGGGGCTGGTCGTGGGCCCAGACGGTACTCGGTTTTCCGCTTGCCTCGGCCGCGGTCAGCGGTCTGTTGCGGGCACAGCCACCGGAGATCGTCGCCTCAACGCTGATTGGTCTGGTCATCGGTCTGCTCGCCCTGAGCGCGGAGAGGCATCCGCGACTGGCCGAGAATCTTTCGGTGGTGGCTGCCTTCATGGCCGCCTTCGGAGCCGCCGCCTTCTCGGCGCTGATCGAACCGGTTGCCTTCAAGGTGGTCCTGGTCACCAGCCTGATCGTGCTGATGCCCGGCCTCAGCCTGACCCTGGCGATGACCGAGCTGGGTATGCGCCATCTGATGGCGGGCAGCGCCCGGCTGGCAGGCGGCATGGTCACGCTGCTGGAACTGGCTTTTGGCGCATTGGCCGGAACCAAGGCGGCCGAACTGCTGGGCTGGGTAGCGGTGGCGCCAACCGACGCCAGCGCGCCGGTCTGGCTGCCATGGCTGGCGCTACCGGTCGCGGGGGTCGCCTTTGCGCTGCTCTTTCGGGCGCGCTGGTCGGACTGGCCCAGCGTCTTCCTGGCCGCGGTGCTGGCCTACAGCGTGTCGCAGCTGGCCGGCAACTGGCTCGGCCCGGAACTGGGTCTGTTCATCTCGGCGATGGTACTGGCACTGTCGGCCAATGCCTTCGCCCGCTTCTTCAATCGGCCCGGCGCACTGCTCCGGGTACCAGGGCTGATCCTGCTGGTGCCGGGTTCGGTCGGTTTCCGCAGCCTCAACTTCATTTTCGAAAAGGACGTCTATCTGGGCCTGGACGCCGCCTTCTCGCTGCTGGTCCTGCTCGCCGCACTGGTGGCCGGGCTGTTGCTGGGTAACGGTCTGCTACCGGCACGGCGGCTGACCGCCTAGCGGTTCGCGGTGCGCTGTCTACACGGTCATGCCGGTTTGCCGCATGTACGAATATCGGGCGCCCCTTCAGGGCTCGGGATTTACTTGCTGCCTGCCTGGGGCGTTGCCCCAGGCTAACGTGTGCTGCCCCGTTGGGGCGAAGAGCACAGCATGGCGACCATTGTTTCATATCAAGAACTTAGGATATCGGTTTATGGAGAGGCGCCCAAGCGACTGCCGCAATCGGGTTTGCTTCTCCGAACAAGAAGCACTGGATTGCCTCTGCATCCGCCCGGAGTCCGATGCAACCGCGCTTTCTGGACCTGCTTTTCTGACCCCACAGCTCTCAGCCCTGCAAACAGGTCACCAACAAAAACGGCCCGCCAAAGCGGGCCGTTACGGCTTCGCGGTGGACTGGAGCCTAGATGGCCAGATCGTCCATGCTCTTGCCCTTGGCCACAGCTTCCTTGACCCATGCCGGCTGACGACCGCGGCCGCTCCAGGTCTGCTCGGCATTGGCCGGGTTGCGGTACTTCGGCTTGACCACGCTGCGAGCGCGGGACTTGCCGCCCTTGCCGCGGCCACCGAACAGATCGCTGATGTCAAAGCCGTGCGCTTTCGCACGTGCTGACAGTTCTTCCTTCAGCTTGCTGACCATCTCGTCCTTGACTTCGTCAATGCGCGCCTTCGCGCGACGGATCAGGTCTTCGAGTTGCTCTACATTCATGTTCTTCAGATCTACGGCCATACTGGTTCCCTTTTTGACATGCTGTGATGGACAGCCTTGATTGCAGGCTGGTCCAATAGTGCCAAAAATGAAAGTCAAATGGAATGCCCCGGACCGATTCGGTCAGCTCGCGAAATGCCCTCAGGATTTGCTGCGGCTCGCCCCATTTTGATGCTACAGGCGCCGCTGCAATTCGGTTATGACGTCGGTAAGCGACCACATTTCATTGGCATCGGCTGCGCGCAAGCGATACTCGATCTGACCCTGCGCCAGGCCACGCTCACTGATCACCAGTCGATGCGGTATACCGATCAGCTCCAGATCGGCAAACATCACACCTGGCCGCAGCCCGCGATCATCAAAGACCACTTCCATGCCCGCCGCCTGCAGTTGCGCATACAGGCTGGCGGCTGCATCCCGGACCGCTTCGGATTGATTGCCACCTATGCTGCATAGCACCACCTGAAATGGCGCCATCGGCGCAGGCCAGCGCATTCCGCGATCGTCGTGGTTCTGTTCGATCGCCGCGGCGACGATGCGCGAGACGCCGATGCCATAACAGCCCATGTGCATCACACGCGCCTTGCCTTGCTCGTCGAGCACGGTCGCACCCATTTTCTCGGCATAGGTCTGACCGAGCTGAAATACATGGCCGACCTCAATGCCGCGGACAATCTGCAGTGCGCCCTTGCCATCCGGCGAGGGATCGCCAGCCTGGACCTTGCGCAGATCGACGATCCGCGTGGGGACCGCGTCACGGCCCCAGTTGACACCCTGCAAGTGCGCGTTGTCGGCGTTTGCGCCACAGACGAAATCGGCCATGACCATGGCACTGCGATCGACCAGCAAGGGAATATCCCCCAGTCCTACCGGACCCAGATAGCCCAGGCCGCAACCCAGTCTCGCCCTGATCTCTGCCTCGTCGGCCAGGACCAACTCACCCGGCAATTCAGCGAGTTTGGCTGCCTTGACTTCATTGAGTTCGTGATCGCCGCGCATGCACAAGGCCACCAGTCCACCGCGGCCCTTGACCAGCAAGGTCTTCAGGCAGGATTCCTTCGCAACACCGAGAAAGGCACAGACTTCCTCGATCGTGCGTTGGCCGGGCGTGGCCACGGTAGTCAGTTCTGCCGAAGGCTGCGGCGTCGGCGCGGCCGGCGCCAGCGCTTCGGCCATTTCGACATTGGCTGCATACTGCGAGCTGTCCGATATCGCCAGCGCATCCTCGCCGGAATCGGCAAGTACATGAAATTCATGGCTTGCCTTGCCGCCTATCGCACCAGTATCGGCCTCGACCGCGCGGAAATGCAGACCCAGACGAGTGAAGATCCGGGCATAGGCCTCATACATGGTGTTATAGGTCTGAGCCAGACAGATCTCGTCCAGATGAAAGGAATAAGCATCCTTCATCAGGAATTCGCGCGCCCGCATCACGCCGAAGCGGGGTCGGATCTCATCCCGGAACTTGGTCTGGATCTGGAAGAAATTGACCGGCAACTGGCGATAACTGCGCAATTCGACCCGGGCAAGGTCGGTAATGACCTCCTCGTGAGTGGGTCCGAAGCAGAAATCGCGTTGCATCCGGTCCTTGATCTTGAGCAATTGGCCACCGAAGCGTTCCCAGCGCCCGGTCTCCTGCCACAATTCAGCCGGCTGTACCGCAGGCATCAGCAACTCCATCGCCCCAGCCCGCTCCATTTCCTCGCGCACCACCGCTTCGACCTTGCGCAGCACACGCAAGCCCAGCGGCGACCAGGTATAGATACCGGCGGCCAGCTTGCGGATCATGCCGGCCCGCAGCATCAACTGATGACTGGCGATCTCGGCATCGGCAGGCGTTTCCTTGCTGGTATGCAGATGGAACTGGCTCAGGCGCATGAGGGGTCCTGCGGAGCGAATGGGGGCGGGGATTCTAGCCGGATTACGCAGGGCAGAGGGCGGAGGGCCAAGGAGTCAGAACAGCCAAGGCGCGGCGCGCAGGATGTCGGTGCGTGGTACGAACCGCATCTTTGGAAGACCCAGGGCATAGGGCCCAAGGCCCAGAAGAGCGACGGCGATGCGCGTCCGATGCCGATGTGCATCCATTCTGGGTCAATCCGCCTATAGTGCCCACAAAAAAGCCCCAAGTCATTGAAACTTGAGGCTTTGGTATCTGGCGGAGAGAGAGGGATTCGAACCCTCGATACAGGTTTTGCCCGTATACTCCCTTAGCAGGGGAGCGCCTTCAGCCGCTCGGCCATCTCTCCGGATTTGTCGCTCTGGGCTAGACCAGACCGTGCATTGTAGAGCAAAGCCGAAGGCCTTGCCCAGAGGCTTGCGCAAGCGGGTGCGATTCAAACTGACGCAAAAGCCGCTCCCGGCAACGCCCAGTGTGCTGCCAGCGAGTCACCTTCGGAGTCGGGGTCGGAATCAATGCTTGCCCGGCGGAACCGACTGCCTCCTCGTGAACCGTGACCCGGTGGAACCATCCCAGCCACGCCCGCTTACTCGTCGCGCCGCGGTACCTCCACCTCGATGTCCGATGACTCTTCGGCCGGCGCCTCATGATGAATGCGCTGGTAGATCTCCTCGCGGTGGACTGCAACGTCCTTGGGCGCATTGATCCCGATCCTGACCTGATTACCCTTGACGCCGAGTATCGTGACCGACACCTCGTCACCGATCATCAGCGATTCGCCGACCCGCCGCGTCAGAATCAGCATCCCACTCTCCCGTGCCTGCCCTCGCCGGCTCCACCGATGGCCCCATCGATGACTTGCCAACGCCGATCCATCCTGGACCGTCCCTGCCGAGCGGCCGATGGCCGCCACATGCTTCGATGCTACCCGCGGCCATGCGTCGAAGCAATCTGGGCGGCATCAATGGATGCGTGGCAAGTTGATGCTGTGATGGCGTCGTTTGGGTTCCAGGGCCCAGGGCTCAGGGCCCAGGGCCCAGTCCAGAGCCCGTCTCGAAGCGATTCTTGACCCCACTGGGCCGTAGGCTAGCCGTCCACGAAGCGTCTCTTGACCTCACTGGGCCCTGGGCCCTCGAACCGCCACAAACGATCTGAAACACCGGATCGCCGCTCCCGCCCTCACCACGCCCGCGGCAAGTGCACGCCCGGCGCCGGCCGTTCCTTCAATACGTCGCGCCGAAAGCGAAACAGCGCCGCCGGTCGTCCACCGGTCGCGTGCTCGTAACCACCGTCGCGTTCGACCAGGCCGCCCTGCTCGACCAGCCGCCGGAAGTTCTGCGTGTGCAGGCGATTGCCGGCCAGTGCCTCGACCACCCGCTGCAAGCCGGACAGGGTGAAGCGTTCGGGCAGCAGTTCAAACACTACCGGCCGGTACTTCAGTTTGCCGCGCAATCGGCCCAAGGCGGTCGCCAGGATCCGCCGATGATCGAAGGCCATCGCGCGACCGCAGGCGGCGAGCGGATTGCGGGCGTCAAACGGGGGCGGATCGCAGCGAAGCCGCTGGCCTGTGAGCTGTGCCTCGGCCACCAGACCGGCTTCCCAGACCAGTTCGTAGCGCTCCAGACAGGCCTCCGGATCCCACGGCGCCCCGTCCAGGCCCAAGGTCAAGGCGACACGCTCGCGCCGTAGCGCCTCCTTGCCGGCCCAGGCCAGCAGCGATGGTGCCAGCGTGTGGTCAATCAGCCGCGGTCGGCCGTGGCGCCAGTCCTCCCACGGCAGATAGGCGTACCAGGGCTGCCAGCGCGCGCCCAGCTCGGCCGCCGTGCGCTGCTCGCGAACCAGTGCCAGATAGGCGGTCGATATCAACCGCGCGGGTTCATCGGCGCGGGTTCGCGCGCGGTCGCGATCACCAAAGGTATAGAGCTGTTCGACATAGCCCAGATGAAGTTGGGTCTGGGTGCTGACCCAGTCGCGCACACCCCGCTCAAGTGTCGGATGGGCCTCCAGGTCGAGCGGCCCACAGGGCAAGGCATCCAGGCCAAAGGGCCCGGGCAGGGTGAGCACGCGTGGCTCGTCCTCGGTCACCGCAACAATCACCGCGTCAAGACTGAACAGCAGTTCCGCGCTCATCCGCCCGCCAGCCAGTCCAGATAGTTGCGGTAGCGCTGGTGCAGGTATTTCAGTGACAGCAGATCGTCCCACAGCGGTCCGTAGAGCTTGCGGCCGCGAGCGTAGTCGGCGACCAGCTTCTCGATCCGGTTCAGGCGCTGTCTGGCCTGCTGTTCGGTGACACCATCCAGACCCGCGGCAAGTTCAGCCAGCATTTCGGCCACCGGGTCATTCTGGTCGCGGTTGTTCTGATCAAATTCGCCGCAGGACAGATCCCACAACCGCTGCAGCCAGCCGACGCGGTCGCTCTTGAGATTCTGGTTCTGGGCGCTGTCGAAGAACGGTGCCTCCAGATTCGGCACCAGCCGGTCGTGCAGCACGAAGGGCAGCACATTGCGCAGATCCTCGATGCCGACCTCGGTGCGGCCGCGAAACCAGGCCATGCCCTTGGCGTACAGCAACAAGGTCATGAGCGCCCGCACACTCAGGCCATTGGTGGTCTGCTGGCTCAGATCCCTGGTCCGATCCTTGCCGGTCTCACGCGCGGCCATCTCGCTGAACGGCAGGCCGGACAGGCGCGCGGTGTCCTTCGATCGGTACTCGAAGCGGCTTGCGGCGGGTTCGAAGAACTCGAACTGGCTGACGAAATACTCGATCCGCTTGCGCAGCATCGGCGGCACCTCGACCGCGCGTATCGCCTCGCCCATCTGGTCGACTTCGTTCTCGGCAAAGCGGATCTGGCTCGGCATCGCCTGCTCCGGGCGGATGTCGTTCTCGATCCGGTAGATCAACTCGTCGAGAAAGCGCGGCACGAAATGCAGCGTCTTGACGACCACATCGATGCGATCGCGCAACGCTTCGATCACCTGATAGGTGCCACCGCCGGCATCGTCATTGGCGGTCAGGAACCAGGCCGACTCGGGACACTCGTAGATCTGGTCCATCAGTTCGGCGTAGCCATCGCCCATCACGGTCAGCAAAGCGCTCTGGGTGCGCGTGGGAATGCGGTTGTACTCGTCGATGATCTTGACCCGCAGACCCAGCCACTCACGCCAGGCGATGCGGATATCGCTGGCCTTTTCGGCCTTGAGCATGTCGGCCGGCAGCGGGTTGCCGAGCAGATCGGCGATGCTCATCTGCGGCTGGCCGTGCTGCATCGAGCGGCGCACCTGCTTGAGGCTGTAGCCGGCGAGCAGACCCATCAGGATCGCGCTGGCGGTCTTGCCGCGGCCGGGGCCGCCCACCATCAGGCAGCGCCGGCGCAGCGCGAAGGTCAGCAGCGGCATCAGCACGAAGCTGGAATAGCTCTGCCCGCCGGGCAGCACGAACTCGGCCTTGCTGTCGCCGATGACATGGATCTGCGGCGAGCGTTCGTCCTGGTATTCGATGTCGTAGTGCGGACTGATCACCGCGTGATTGACGATCCAGAAATACGCCTGCCGCAGTCGCTCATCCAGCCCCGAACTGGTCGCCGCCACGTCCCCCACCGGCACCGGTCCGCGATACAGCTCGGCCACATCAAAGGCATTGCCCGAGGCCCGCCCGCGCGGCAAGGTCGGCGACGCAGACAGACGCGCATAGTGCGGATCGGCTTTGCTCATCTGCAGGGCTCCCAACTGGCAGTAGCACAACGCACGTTAGCTTGCGCACTCGGGGCTCCGCCGTCCAGCGCAGCGTGTATGGGAGCAGGGCCCAGGGCATAGGGCACGAAGTCAGGTCGAGGTCGAGTTCGAGCTCGGGGTCGGGGTCGGAATCGGAATCGAGGGCAGCGACATGGGTCTTGGCGACGAACGACTGACGTGTACCGGGCAACCATCAAGTAGGTCGGCTACTCGACCCGAACTTGGCGATACTGACGAAGCTGGGGCGGCGTGGCTAGACGTTTGCAAGGAGGAGGCCGGTAACCGATCGATACCGATTCCGACCCCGACCCCGGCGCGCACAGAAGAACCAGCCGCGCACATTGCCCCTTGGGCCCGTGTACGCTAGCAAGGGCGGAGGCTCACAAGAGAGCGGGACCCGCGTGCCTTTCTGTGCCCTGTGCCCTGGGCCCTACTCACGCCTTATGCCCTGGGCCCTCGCTCCTCCCAAAACCCGCTACCGAAGACCCGAACCCACTCGTATCGCCATGCTGCCCCGCCTCCTCCTCCACCTGCGCGCACACGGCCTGCCGATCGGCGTCGGTGAGTATCTGAGCCTGCTTGGGGCGCTCCAATCCGGGCTGGCCGAAGCTGATGTCGAGCGCTTCCACAGCCTGGCGCGTATCTGCCTGATCAAGGATGAAGTTCACTACGACCGCTTCGACCAGGCCTTTGGCGCCTGGCTGAGCGGGCAGCAGGGGCTGGGCGCCGATCTGCTCAAGCAGTTGCCGGAGGACTGGCTGAAGCTGGCGATGCAGCGCGAGTTCAGCGCCGAGGAACGCGCCGCGATCGAGGCCATGGGCGGGCTGGAAGAGCTGATGGAAACACTGCGCCAGCGACTGGCCGAACAGACCGAGCGGCACGACGGTGGTAACCGCTGGATCGGCACCGGCGGCACCTCGCCGTTTGGCCATGGCGGCTACAATCCGCTCGGCGTGCGCATCGGCGGCGCCGGTGGCAAGGGCCGCGCGACCAAGGTCTGGGAACGGCGCGAGTACGCGGATCTGGATGACCGCCGCGAGCTGGGGACGCGCAACTTTCGCCTTGCCCTGCGCAAGCTGCGCCGCTTCGCTCGCGACGGCGCCCCGGAAGTGCTCGACATCGACGCCACCATCGATGGCACCGCGCGCAACGCCGGCTGGCTGGATCTGAATTTCCGACCCGAACGGCGCAATGCGATCAAGGTCCTGCTGCTGCTCGACATCGGCGGCTCGATGGATCCGTTCGTGCGTATGAGCGAGGCCCTGTTCAGCGCCGCACGGGCCGAGTTCAAGCATCTGGAACCCTATTACTTTCACAACTGCGTCTACGACCGGGTCTGGAAGCACGCCGAGCTACGCGGCGCCGACGCGGTGTCAACCTCGGAGTTGCTGCACCGCTACAACAGCGACTGGCGGCTGGTCATCGTCGGCGACGCGGCGATGAGCCCGTACGAACTGGTCAGCCCCGGCGGCGCGATCGACCACGTCAATCCGACCACCGGCGAGGAATGGCTGAGCAAGCTGTTCGGCACCTGGCGCCGAGTAGCCTGGCTCAACCCGATGGCCGAGGCCGACTGGGACTACATCAGCACGGTACGCCACATCCGCCAACTGCTGGGCGATCGCATGTATCCGCTGTCGCCGGAAGGCCTGGCGCGCGCGGTAAACCGTCTCAAAGCGTGACAGTGGTCAAAGATTGCAACGCTTTTCGCCGTTGACCGGCCGAATTGAACCGTTCATGCGGCGAAATCGCCGAAGCCGCTTTCACGTCTGCTAAACAGAAAGCTGAACGGCGGGATCCGGCACATCGGGAGACAGCTCATGCACG